>RDXA01000346.1 GCA_004292705.1 Sphingomonadales bacterium
TTGCGAATCACCATGCTGCAGGTTGGAATTGTGGATACCATAGATGAAATACAGCGCCACCCCTCCGACCATGTAATAAATAAAGAACATCAGCACGTTGAGCGGAACGGTCGTGATCAAATAGAGGCACGACAGGATGCCGAGCACTGGTAGCACCGGATAGAGCGGCACTGTGAACCCGCGTGGCAACTCCGGCGCGGCGCGGCGCAGATAGATCACCGAAAGGCACACGATCGCAAACGCCGCCAGCGTGCCGACCGAAGTCATGTCGCCCAGCACGTTGATGTCGAAGAAACCGGCTGCCACCGCCGTCACGCCGCCCACGACCATCGTGTTGATGGCAGGCGTGTGGAACCGCTTGTTCACCCGGGCAAACACCTTGGGCAACAGGCCGTCGCGAGCCATGGTGTAGAAGATGCGCGTCTGCGCATACATCAGCACCAGCACCACTGAAGTCAGGCCGATGATCGCGCCAACCTTGATGATCTTGGCCAGCCAGCCCCACTGCGCGCCGAAATTGTCGACCACAACGGCGACCGGATCGGGCACGTTCAACGTGCTGTAAGGCACCAGCAGCGTCATAATCGCGGCCACCAGCATGTAGATCACGGTACACACCACCAGCGAACCGATGATGCCGAACGGCATGTCCTTGGCCGGATCCTTGGCTTCTTGACCAGCGGTCGAAACAGCCTCGAACCCGATATAGGCGAAGAACACGATCGAGGCGGCGCGCATGATCCCGTCCACCCCAAACTCGCCCGGCCCGGTGTTCTCGGGGATAAAGGGCACCCAGTTGGTCGCTATCAGTTCGGGCAGATTGCCGAGCACGATAGTCCCGCCAACAAGAATGAAGGCGGCCAGCACGCTGACCTTGATCGCGACGATGACATTGTTAACCTTGGCAGATTCCGACACACCGACCACCAGCAAAGCTGCCAGCAAACCGCAGATCAGAAAAGCCGGCAGGTTGAAGATCGTCGTCACCGGTTGACCATCAATCAACACCGGCACACCTTCACGGATCAACGGGTAGCCCGCAGGCCCGGTGAATTGCGGCGGAATGACAAGGCCGAAGTCCGCCAAGAGGCTGACAACATAGCCCGACCAGCCGACCGCCACCACCGAGGCAGCAAGACCGTATTCGAGCAACAGCAGCGCGCCCATGATCCACGCTACGAATTCCCCCAGAGTGGTGTAACCATAGGTGTAGGCCGAACCCGATACTGGCAAGGTCGAGGACAGTTCGGCATAGCAAAGGCCCGCGAAGGCACAGACGATGCCCGCCACCACAAAGCTCAACAGCACGGCCGGCCCGGCGTGAAGCGCCGCAGCGCTGCCGGTCCTGACAAAAATCCCGGCCCCGATAATACAGCCGACGCCCAGCAGCAGCAGGTTCCACTTGCCGAGCGAACGCTTGAGCTCGCTGGTCTGCGTTTCGCGTTGGACTTGCGCAATCGACTTGCGCGCGAACATGCGTTCAAGAACGCTTCCTCTGGGTGCACTCGCCATTAGAATTTCCTCCAGCGCACCAGCGCGGCGCATGGCTTGATCCTGTCAAGAAACATCTGGAATAGGTCTCCCATTGATCGCCGACAGATCCCTCGCGCGATCATCAGAGCACAACGCTAGCGCAACACAAGCGCAACACAAGCCGAAAGCGTGCTCTTTCCCCCGGCCCGCGCAACCGCTAGATGCTTTCGCCATGTCCACGACCTTCCAGCTCGACACCAGCACCAGCCGTGCCAACCCCACACCTCAACCGATGCGGCGGCTGACCGTACCGGGCATCCGGGCCCGCAAGCAGGATGGCGTGACGGCCAATCCGCTGGTGATGCTCACCGCCTACACCGCGCGCCAGGCGCAGATTCTTGATGCGCATTGCGACTTGTTGCTGGTGGGAGATTCGCTGGGGCAGGTGATCTATGGGCTGCCCTCGACTGTCCCCGTTACGCTGGAGATGATGGCGAACCATGGTGCAGCAGTTGTACGGGGGTCGTATCATTCGGTCGTGGTCATCGACATGCCTTTCGGCTCATACGAAGCATCGCCGCAGCAAGCGTTTGAAAGCGCGGCGTTCCTGCTGAAGCAGACCGGCGCAGCCGCAGTGAAGCTCGAAGGCGGGGCGGCGATGGCGCCGACGGTCGAATTCCTCAGTGAACGCGGCATCCCGGTAATGGGCCATGTCGGCCTCACGCCCCAAGCCGTTAATGTGCTCGGTGGCTACGGCGCGCGCGGGCGATCTGAGGCCGAGGCCGAGAAAATTGTCTCGGACGCGGTTGCGCTCGATGCGGCAGGAGCCTTTGCCATCGTCATCGAAGGCTTGGTCGAACCCATCGCCATTGCCGCGACCAAAGCGGTCGCCTGCCCCACCATCGGCATCGGTGCCTCGGCCCAGTGCGATGGGCAGGTGCTCGTCACCGAAGACATGCTCGGCATGTTCGAACGGGTACCGCGCTTCGTGAAGCGGTATGAGGATATCGCTGGGGTGATCGACCGCACAGTTGCGCGCTATGCCGAAGAGGTCCGCACCCGCGCCTTTCCGGGCGAAGACCAGACGTATCAGCCCAAGGCCTGATCCGCCGCCCCACTCGCAAGGTGCAGCGCCAGCGGTGCAGCCAGCACCAGCTGGGCCAGGTGATAGAGCAGAAGCGGCGCAATCACGAAGCCTGCGCTGGCGGGCGGGAACAGGATTGCGGCAAGCGGCCCGCCGATGGCGACGCTTTTTTGTGATCCGGCAAACAGGAAAGCGATCCGGTCAGCGCGCGGCAGGCCGAGCAGGCCAGGCACGGCAGGCGCCACGCCACCGAGCACATTAACGGCTTGGGGCGTGAGGCCGACCGCAATCCCGATCACGGCCCGATCAAGCCAGACGATCCGCGCGCGGTTTGCCACCACCCGGTCGATCACCCGGTCCTGCACAGCCTGACCTATTGCGAAAGGAAGAAGGAGGATCAGTCCGATACGGATGATCGCCTCGCTCCCGATCGCACCTGCGCCGCCCCCGCCCAGCAGCGCAAACAGCGGCGCACTCACCAGCACACCTGCAATGTTGATGAGCGCAGCGCCGACCACTGCCAGCGCGACGTTACCCCGGGCAAGGCTCGTATAGGACGTGGCCGATTGCACCGTGGAAGGCAGAACACCAAGAAACACGAAGCCGAGCGCCACAAGTGGAGGGAGATGCTCGCTCGCTACACGCGCAAAGCCGAAACCCGCGACTGCCATCACACCGAACACGAACAGCATCAGCGGCCCGAAATAGCGCCAATTCGCAAGACCCCGCATGATTTCCGCGCGGCGAATGCGCATACCGTTGACGAGGAACAGCACGAATATCCCGACATTCGACACCATCGCCGCCGCCGCGCGGGCTTCACCCGCTGCGGGAATCACCACCGCGAGCGCAGTCGCGATCACCAGCACGGCGATCATCGGATCAGTCACAACAGCAAAGCGCGGGGCGGCGGAAGCTTTGGACATCAGGCGATGGGCCCTGCCCTGCCCCGCTGCGCTTGTCGAGCGGCTGCGCGACCTATCGCGCCACAAGCTGGTGGGGCTGCACCTCGGCAAGCAGGGCAGCGAAGCGGTTCGCATCCTGCGGCTGGTTCAATTCGCGGGCGGCGCGCAGACGCAGACCGAGCAGCACAGGATCGTGCCCTGCTCCAATCGCCATAGCGTGATCGAGCAGCAGCGCCGTGCGCGCCCAGTCACCGCGGTCCGCCTGCCGCTCCGCCAAGGCTAGCAGCGCGCTCGCCGTCTCGGTTTCCCCTGCCACCTGCCGTGCAAGCAGCAAATCGGCGGCCTCGCGATTACCGTAGCGCACAAGGGCCCACAGCGCCTTCCGCGTGATCGGCCAGGGACGCCGCACCTCGGACGCCAGCGCATAGGCAGCAAGTGCATCTTGGGGATTGTCCGTGCCGAGCAGTGCATCGCCTGCAAGGCCCGCAACGTCGGTGGAGGCAGGAAAGCGCGCGCGCAGGGCGGAAGCTTGCGAGCGTGCGCCATCGGCATCGTCCGACAGCAGCGCGCGGCGCAGATTGGCGGTGGGCTGCGGCAGTCCCTCGCGCGAGGCGAGCGGCACTGGCGCTGGCCGCATCGGAGCATGGGCGCGAGCTAGCAGCGGCGCTGCCGCAGCGCGGTCACCAAGCCGCTCGTAGGCGCGCGCAACCAGCATTACCATGTAAGGCGAAGCCTCGGGCAGCGCAGCCTCGGGAGCAAAGCGCGCGATCAACTCGTCCTCGCGGTTGCCGATCAGCAAGGCCCGGGCAAGCAGTTCGCGCAATCTGGCATTGGCAGGCTGGCGCGCGGCGAGCGCTTCAAGCGTCGTGGCTGCGCTGTCGGCATTGCCCTCGGCGAGGCTGATAATGGCATCGAGCTGCAACGCTGCTGGCACACCGCGTGCAGCCATACCGCTGCGGGCCAGCAGGCTTCGGGCAATAGTATATTCCCCGCCCCGTGCGGCCAGCACAGCCTGAAGATAAGGCACGCGCGCATCATCAGGTGCGACCTCGGCAAGCGCACGCACCGCGTTGAGCATCGCACCCGCCGCGCCGCTGTCGCCGAGGGTAGCGGCATATTCGGCAAGAATATCGGGATTGCCAGGATCGGCCGTGCGCGCCGTCTCGAACCATATCAGCGCGTCGGCGGCACCGTGCGAATCGCGCACCATCAGCGCACGCAGCAAAAGCGCAGACCCATGATCCGGGCCGTAAGTCAGCGCGCGGTCGGCGGCTTCAAGCGCCGTCAGATGTTCGCCACCGCGAAAGCGCAGCCGGGCTATCGCCACCCACAGATCAGGGCTTTCTGGTGCCAGACCCCGGGCTTCGTCCAGCATGCGGCCGGCATCAGCTAGGGCACCTCGCGCCATCGCTGTGTCGGCTTCGACCAGCAACTTGGCAAAGGCCGGGCTCACCGCCTCCGGTCCCCGTAGCGCTTCGTCGGCCGTGTCGCCGGAACAGCTGGTTGCGAAGAGCGCCAGACCCGCCAGCGCGGCCAAAATCTTATGTCTGGAGGTCATATTGCTTCAACAGGTCGTAAAGGGTCGGACGACTGATCCCGAGCAGCTTGGCCGTGCTCGAAATATTGCCCTCGCTGCGGGCGAGCGCGTGGCGGATCACCTTGCGGTCGGCAGCCTCACGCGCAGCCTTGAGATTGAGGACATCGGCGTCCTCGTCCTCGCGCGCAACGAGATCGAGGTCTTCTGCATTGACCAGCTTGCCATCAGCCATGATCACCGCGCGCTTCACCCGGTTTTCGAGTTCGCGGACGTTACCCGGCCAGTCATGCGCGTCGATCGCGGCCAGCGCATCGGGAGCAAATCCGCTGACGGCCGGATTCATCTCGGCGGCGAAACGCTTGAGAAAGGCCTTGGCCAGCAGCACCGGATCACCGTGACGCTCGGCCAGGCCGGGAATGCGCACGACGATCTCGGCAAGACGATAGAACAGATCTTCGCGGAACACGCCCTGTTGGATCATGCTTTCGAGATCCTGATGCGTGGCGCAGACAATCCGGGTATTGACCGCAATCGGCTTGCGTCCGCCAACGCGCTCGATGGTGCGTTCCTGCAGGAAGCGCAGCAGCTTGACCTGCAAGGGCAGCGGAATATCGCCCACCTCGTCGAGGAACAGCGTGCCGCCATTGGCGCTTTCGATCTTGCCTTCAGTGGTTTTGATCGCGCCGGTGAAGGCACCTTTCTCGTGGCCGAACAGCTCGCTTTCGAGCAGATTTTCAGGGATCGCCGCGCAGTTGATCGCGACAAACGGCCCGCCTGTGCGGTCGCTCGCCTCGTGCAGGCCCTGGGCGAGCAATTCCTTGCCCGTTCCGCTCGCGCCCAGCAGCATCACCGATACGCTGGTGCGCGCCACCCGTTCAATCGTCCGCGCGACTTTGATCATCTCGGGTGCGCCCGTGATCATCCGGCCCAGCACGGTCTTGTCGGCGCTACTGGTAGCGACGAGGCGGCGGTTTTCTTCCTCGATCGCGCGCAAGTTGAAGGCGCGGCGCACAATCAGTCCGAGCGCATCGATATCGATCGGCTTCTGATAGAAATCATAAGCCCCCCGCGCGATTGCCGCGAGCGCACTTTCGCGCGCGCCGTGACCGCTGGCGACGATGACCTTGGTATCGGGCTTCAGCGCCATGATCGCATCGAGCACCGCAAAACCTTCGGTGGTGCCATCGGGATCGGGCGGCAGTCCAAGGTCGAGCGTCACTACGCCCGGGGCCTCTGCCCGCAGCGCAGCGATAGCGCTGTCGCGGTCACCCGCGATCACCACCTCGAAATCGTCATAGGCCCATTTAAGCTGAGCTTGCAGGCCCGGATCATCCTCGATCACCAGCAAGACGGGTTTCTTGTCAGCCATTACGCAACCTCCTGGCTCGATCGGTTGTCGGCCCCGGCAGCACCCAGCAGTCGGACGACCTCAGCGAGCGGGAGCACCACCGCAAACCGCGTCCCCAGCCCTTCGCGGCTCTCGACCGTCACCCGTCCGCCCATCGCCCGGACCAGTTCACGCGCTTCGAACGCGCCGATCCCGAACCCCCCAGCCTTCGACGAGACGAACGGCTTGAACAGCCCGGAGCGGACGAATTCGGGGCTCATGCCTTTGCCGGCGTCAACAACCTCGATGGTTCCATGCAGTCCATCGGCGGTCACATCGAGGAAGACGGGGCTGTTTGCCTCGCTGGCGTCGATGGCGTTTTGGACAAGATGGATTAGCGCCTGCTCAAGCGCCTCACGATCCCCCATAACCAGAACCTGTGTCGCACGGGTCAGCGCAACGGGGTGAATCCCGGAAAAGCGCGCCGTGATACCTTGGGCGAGCTCTGCCAAATCGATCGGGATCAGCGCATCAACCTGCCCGCCGCCATAGCGTCCGAGCCGCGCTAGCAGCGCCGATAACTTGTCCGCGGAGTTGCGCAGCGTTACCAGCATGTCGGCGCGGAAGGCCGGATTGTCAGCATGCTTTTCGGCATTGGCCGCCAGCAATGAAAGCTGGCTGACAAGGTTCTTGATGTCGTGCATCACGAACGCCATGCGGCGGTTGAATTCATCGAACCGGCTCGCGTCCATCAGCGCCTGCTGACCGGCCTGCTCAGCCAGGTAGCTCGCCAATTGCTGGCCGGCGACACGCAGCAAATCAAAATCTTCCCAGTCGAGCTGACGCGGATTGCGCGGACGGGCGAGCACGATCACGCCGACGAGGCGGTCGAAGTGGATGAGCGGCACCAGCGCCCAGGCGTCCTCGGCTTCCATCAGCCAAGCGGGCACCTCCTGAGCCTCGCCGCGATGGTCGATACCGCCGCGCGCCTCATCAAGCGCGAGGATCAGGTTGTGCTGTTCAAGCAGGCCCGACAGAAGGAAGTCTCCGGCGACAGCCGGCACGGCCAGAGTCGGCCAATTCCAGCGCGCAGTCAGTTCAAGCTGAGCCTGCTCATTGGGCATCAACAGCAACCCCGCAGGGCTTTCGGTGATGTCGGCGAGTGCCTTGACCACGCGCTCCTCAAGGCTCGCACCGCCGGTGCCACCGTGGCCAATGGTACGGGTAAAGCGCAGCCATTCCTGACGATAGTCGTAGCGGTGCTGGAACAGGTGCTTGGTCGCGGTTACTCGCAGCCAGCTACGCATCCGTGGCGAAGGCAGCGCGATCGCCGCCGCGATGATTGCCGACACGACGAACACCACCTGGCTCGCACGCGCAACATCGCCGCCTAGCAGCGCCAGAGACTTGGTGACCAGCACCATGCCTGCCAGATAACCGCCAATCAGCAGCAGCGAGAGCGTGCGGAAGGTTACGGCACGCGACGGGCTAAACTGAACACGAGGCCCGGTGGCATTCATGCCGAGTGCAAACAGCACAGCCATCGACCCGGCAAACAGCCCGCGCAGATCGCCAAGTGCCCAAGGCGTCGCACCGCCGAGATAGGTCAGGGTGTAGAGGTTGAGATCATAAGCAAAGATCCCGGCCAGCGCCATGCCGGTCCAGCGCAGCACCGTGCGCAGGGCGCTCGCAGCGCCGGCATAGAGATTATGCAGCAGCATCAACGCCCCGATCGCCACCAGCATGTCGATCAACGCGCGCACCTCGAACACCGCCCTGCTCGCCTCGGCGACACCGGCAAACCTTGCACCGGCCAGAAGCAGCACTGGCTGGAGCAGTTGCACCAGCACCAGTGCGATGATCACCGGACGGACAGGCTTGAGGCTGGCCGTACGGCCATCGGCTGCAAACAGCGAAAAAATCGTCGCAATCAGCGCAAGGTTGCGCACCATTGCCGTAATCACGGCAACACCGCTATCGGCCCCGAGCCCGGCTGCCAGCGCGCACCAGACCGCACTCGCCGCGGCGGCGACCATAAGCCCGATCCGGTCAGGCCTTGTGCGCTCGCCGTGATGCCAGATCCAGAGCATCGAGGCTGCACTGAGCACGGCGCCCGCAAGCCAGGCGAAGAAGCCTGCCAACGGCACCAGGGTAACAGTCCAGATCACCGCGCGCCCTCCGGCCACAGGATCACCCGCAGGGTCTGGAGCAGAATCACGAAATCGAGGAAAGGCGTGTAATTCTTGGCGTAGTAGAGATCATATTCGAGCTTGCAGCGGCTATCCTCGACAGAGGCGCCATAGGGGTAGTTGATTTGCGCCCAGCCGGTGATGCCCGGCTTGACCATGTGGCGCTCGCTGTAGAACGGGATCTCTTCTTCGAGGCTTTCCACGAATGAGGGCACCTCGGGGCGTGGTCCGACGAAGCTCATCTCGCCCTTGAGCACGCTCCAGGTCTGGGGCAGCTCGTCGATGCGCACCTTGCGGATAAAGCGCCCGAGCCGGGTGATGCGCGGATCGTTTTCGGAAGCCCACTTTGCCCCATCCTTTTCGGCATCGGTGCGCATGGAGCGCAATTTGATAAGCGTGAAAGGCTCGCCGTATAGCCCGACGCGGGTCTGGCGGAAGAAGGCAGGGCCCTTGCTGTCGAGCTTCACCAGGCAAGCAAACAGCACGATCACGGGCAGGGTCAGTGCAAGCAGGACTATGCTCGCGGTGATATCGAAAATGCGCTTCACCGCGCTCGAGAACATCCGCGAACTCGAAAAGCCGTCGGAAAAGATCAGCCAGCTGGGGTTGATCGTATCCAGATCGACACGCCCCGTTTCGCGCTCGATGAAGCTGGAGAAATCATTGACGTGGACGCCCTTGGTCTTGATCCGCAGCAAATCCTTGAGTGGCAGCGCATTACGCCGCTCCTGCAGCGCCAGCACCACCTCGGACACGCCAAGATTTTCAACGAAGCGCCCCAGATCGTGGATCGCCGAGCGCGGGATTGCTTCCTCGACGACGCGCGCATCATCGCTCATGGCGATGTAGGCGACGATGGCAAAGCCGGTTTCAGGCCGTTCGCTGAGCGCTCGCAGTCGCTGCGCCCGATCACCTGCGCCCAGCACCATGACCCGGCGGCGGAAAGCCGATGAGCCGAGGAAGGAATTCAGCAGAAGCCGGTCGGCCACGAGCACAAGGATCGCAAGACCCATCGTGTAGAGCAGGGTCGAGCGCCAGAACAGGTCGCTCGGAAGGACGAAGTCGATTACGGCAAGCGCGATGATGCCTAGGCTGATTGCCACCAGCACCCGCGCCCCGGCAAAACGCAAGGATCGCAACGCATTGGGGCCATAGACCCCGACCGCAATCATCGCCAGCCAGATGATCAGCGCTGTGCCAAACAGCGGCACGCCCCGCCCGTTGAATTCGCCCAGATCGATGCCGATTTCGAGAGAGCGCCACTGCCAGGCGACCTCGCTCGCCAGCACCAGCAGGCCGAGATCGAGCAGGCCGAGCAGCAATACGGCGTGCGGGATATAGTGCTTGAACAGGCGGATCATTGCGAGGGCGGCCTTTGCTGCGTGGCTCCTCGCTTCTAGGCCCCAGTCCTTAAGTGTCGGTAAATTTTACAATGATCAAAAAAGCGTGCAATTCTGCGGGCAGTGAAGGTTAACGCGGCACTTAGGAGCCGGACCGCGGGCGCGGCAGAGTGCTGGCAATCCGGGCCGGAGCTGGCGTCAGGCATTCTGGCCTTCCGCACCGGAGGCAGGGCGCACCAAGTGGCACGGCATCGTCGCGATTAAGCGACTGGCCTCTCGCATAGGAAAGATCGGCCGCGAACCGTGCCTCTAGACCTAGCACCACCGCCCGCCTTCCCGCGCACATCACCCCATCGCCGTCGACGGTGCGGGTGATGGTGAACCAGTGCCGGCCTGCAGCGTCACCCTCCCCGAAAGTCACCGCCTGGGTGAGCACCGTGCCGGGACGCTCGAACGCGGCGTAGGGGACCCATGCGGGCGAGCGCGCACCTTCGAGCGGGTAAAGCGCCCCGCTCCCGCCCGCGGTGAACTGGGTCATGCGCCCGGCCCGATCTATCACTGCCATGAAAAACGGCAGGCCGCGCTCACCCACTCGCCCGAGCGTTGTGAGCCGCTGCGCGGCCTGATCAAAGCTTACGGCAAAACGGCGTTGCAGCACGGCAAGATCATATCCGGTTGCCTCGCAGGCACGCAGGAAGCGGCGGTAGGGCAGCAGCAGCGCGCCTGCGAAATAATCGGCGATATGCTCGCGCAGCAGATCGCGGGCTTCAAGGCTGGCGAGGTTCGCGCCTGCGACCAGCAATTCGATTCCCTCGCGCATTTCCAATACTCCCACCTGCCGCGCGATCTGGAACCGCCGCGCTGCGCCGGGCAGCATCTCCGAAAGCTGCAACTGGCGGGCGTGGAGATCGAGCCGGTGGACCTGCCCCGGCATGACCTCCGCAGGGAGAATGCGGACCTGAAGCTGGTGTTTCTCGCGCAGGCGTTCGGACAGGGCAGCAGCGATCTCTCCGCGCGATAGGCGCAGTTCGTCGGCGAGGTCTTCGGCGGCGTGATCGAGATCGGCAAAGTGGTTCTGCCAGCGCTCGACCGCGCGGCGAGCAGCGGTGGCCGCGTCTTCGACCATGGTCCGTTCGCTCCCCCCGCCGCCTGAATCATAGAGCCGCGCAAAGGCGGCGGCGACCTGCGGGGCGGCGGCGAGGAATTCCTGCACCTCCTCGCGGTCAATCCCGAGGTCAACGAAGCGCTTGTCGGCCATCCGCCGCACCATTCCGTCAAGCCCGCCGATGGCGTCGTCCTCGCGTAAGGAACGCGGATCGAATTCGAACCGCTCGATCACCTGCACCAGCACCCGGGCCGAAAGAGGCCGCTGATTGCGTTCGATGAGGTTGAGGTAGGACGGCGAGATGCCGAGCAGGGCCGCCATGCCGGCCTGGGTCAGCCCTTCGCGCTTGCGCAGGCGGCGCAGAGCGGGTCCGGCAAGGAGGTTGGTGTCGGCCATGCGCTCTTGTAAATTTATTTACCGATTTACACAAGATCGCGGCTGATTGTCGGGATAGCGACACGATTTTCTGTAAGTTTCACTGTCATGCTGCGGCGCAACACGTCAAGGCCTGCGCATCCAGCGACGCGAGTCCCCTGCCGGGCGCGCGCCACTCCCCAGGATGGACAGGAGACGCATATGACCTATCAGAACACCATCACCCGGATGCGCGAAATCGTCAACGCGAACGGGCCGAGCTGGGCCGCAATCGATCCCGAAAGCGCCGCCCGAATGGTCATCCAGAACCGCTTCGCCACCGGGCTCGACATCGCCAAGTACACCGCCAAGATCATGCGCGCCGATATGGCTGCCTATGATGCGGACTCGGCGCAGTACACGCAGTCGCTAGGCTGCTGGCACGGCTTCATCGCGCAGCAGAAGGTGATCGCGATCAAGAAGCACTTCGGCACCACCAAGCAGCGTTACCTCTACCTGTCCGGCTGGATGGTCGCCGCGCTGCGCAGCGAGTTCGGCCCCCTGCCCGACCAGTCGATGCACGAGAAGACCTCGGTGCCCGCGCTGATCGAGGAACTCTACACCTTCCTCAAGCAGGCCGACGCCCGCGAGCTCGGCATGATGTTCCGCGCCCTCGACGCCGCCCGCAAGGCCGGTGACGCGGTCGAAGCCAAGCGCATCGAAAACGCCATCGACAATTACGAGACCCACGTTGTGCCGATCATCGCCGATATCGACGCCGGCTTCGGCAATGCCGAGGCGACCTACCTGCTCGCCAAGAAGATGATCGAAGCCGGTGCCTGCGCGCTCCAGATCGAAAACCAGGTCTCGGACGAAAAGCAGTGCGGCCACCAGGACGGCAAGGTCACCGTGCCGCACGAGGACTTCCTCCAGAAGATCCGCGCCTGCCGCCACGCCTTCCTCGAAATGGGCGTGGAAGACGGCATCATCGTCGCCCGCACCGACTCGCTCGGTGCCGGTCTGACCAAGCAGATCGCCTTCTCCAAGGAGCCGGGCGATCTGGGTGACCAGTACAACAGCTTCCTCGATGCAGAAGAAGTCGACCCCGCCAACATCACCAACGGCCAGGTGTTCATCAGCCGCGACGGCAAGCTGCTCGCGCCCAAGCGTCTGCCCTCGAACCTGTTCCAATTCCGCGCCGGCACGGGCGAGGACCGCGTCGTGCTCGACTGCATCACCTCGCTCCAGAATGGCGCGGACCTCCTCTGGATCGAGACCGAGAAGCCCCACGTGGAACAGATCGCCGGCATGGTCGATCGCATCCGCGAAGTCGTTCCGAACGCCAAGCTCGTCTACAACAACTCGCCGAGCTTCAACTGGACGCTGAACTTCCGCCAGCAAGTGTTCGACGCCTGGGAAGCTGCCGGCAAGGACGTCTCGGCCTATGACCGCGCCAAGCTGATGAGCGTCGATTATGACAGCACCGAACTGTCGAACGAAGCCGACGAGAAGATCCGCACCTTCCAGCGCGACGCCGCTGCGCGGGCTGGCATCTTCCACCACCTCATCACGCTGCCGACCTACCACACGGCCGCGCTCAGCACCGACAACCTCGCCCGCGAGTATTTCGGCGAGGCGGGCATGCTCGGCTACGTCAAGAACGTGCAGCGCGAGGAAATCCGTCAGGGCATCGCCTGTGTGAAGCACCAGAACATGTCGGGATCCGACATCGGTGACGATCACAAGGAATACTTCGCCGGTGAAGCCGCCCTCAAGGCTGGCGGTGCGCACAACACGATGAACCAGTTCGAAGCTGCCTAAGCTGCTTCAATCAGTGGGAGAGAATCCCGGGAGGTCGGCACGATCCGGCCTTCCGGGATGCCCGCGAACCGCCTAAGAGTTCGCCGGTGACATCACCCAGCGGAGAGTGACATGACCGATACCGATACCCCCAAGACCGAGCCCGCCCGCGCCCGCGCGCTGCTCTCGACCGCCGACATGAAGCTGCTGCGCCGTGCGTTGGAAAGCCACGCCCGCGCCACCGAGGACCGCGAAGAGCTGGCCAAGATCAATGCGCTGCATCACCGGCTTGGCACTTACGTCCCGTCGTAAGACCGCACCCCTTTTACAGTTCTCCTGGGGAGGAGAAACGGCCGTCGGGATACGCCATCATCGGCGTGTTCCGGCGGCCGTATTGCTTACCCCGCCCTGACAGAGGCGGGGCAATCGACCTCACTTCTTCGCCATCAGCCCCAGCGTTGCGGCGGTCAGGGCTTCGGTCGCGGTTGCGATCACCACTGGCGCATCGGGTGCCCAGAACGGCGAATGCAATGAGGGCAGATTGATCTCACCCTTTTGCGCCCGCTCCCACTGCGCCTGCGGCACCCCGCCGACCCAGAAGATCAGGCTTTCGACAGTCTCGCGGTCGGCGCGGTAGAACTGGCTGAAATCCTCGCCCCCCATTACCGCAGGGGTCTCCTGCACCCTCCCTTCGAAACGGGGCTTCAGCGCGGCGACCACCCGGTCGGTGAATTCGGGCGTGTTGTAGGTTGCGGGTGTATGGGGATCCGAGACCGTCACCACCGGCAGCTTGTCCTCGGGCAAGCCCGCCGCCATTGCCTCGCCGCGCGCGATGCGGGCGATGCCGTCCAGCAAGTGCTGGCGGGTCTTGTCCTCATAGCTCCGCACCGTGATCTGCAGCCGGGCTTCATCGGGGATGATGTTGTGCTTCGACCCCGCCTGGAAGCTGCCGACTGTGACCACGGCCGAATCGGTCGGATTGAGCTCGCGGCTGACCAACGTCTGGAGCCGCATGACGATGCTGGAGGCGATGACGACCGGGTCCTTGGTGGTGTGCGGATAGGCCCCGTGCCCGCCGACCCCCTTCACCAGCACATCGACCGAATCGACGTTCGCCAGTGCAAAGCCCTTGGAATAGCCAATCTGCCCCGCCGGAAACTGCGCCGCATCGTGGAAGGCCAGCACGTAGTCGGGCTTGGGGAACCGGGTATAGAGCCCGTCATCGAGCATCGCCTTCGCACCCTCCCCGATCTCTTCGGCAGGCTGGAGGATCATCACCAGCGTGCCCGACCACTGGTCACGACGCTCGGCGAGGAGCTGCGCCGTGCCGACCCACGCGGCCATGTGGGTATCGTGCCCGCAGGCGTGCATCACCCCGGTCTCGACTCCGGTCGCGGGCACTGCGCGGCGCTTCGATGCGTAGGGCAGCCCGGTCTGCTCGATCACCGGCAAACCGTCCATATCGGCGCGCAGCATCACTGTCGGGCCGTCGCCATTGCGCATCACTGCGACCACCCCGGTCTTGCCGACGCCCTCGGTCACCTCGAACCCGAGCGCCCGGGCGCGGGCGGCGAGTTTGGCCGCTGTCTCGACTTCGGCAAAACTGAGTTCGGGGTTGGCGTGCAAGTCCTTGTAGAGTTCGACCAGCGCGGGGAGATCGGCCGCGACCGCATCGCGCAACTCGTCTGCCTGCGCCGGCCCTGCTGCCAACGCGATCAGCGCCAAAGCGCCCACCCTTGCCCGAATCGCCGTCAACCGCATCGTTCGTCCCTTTCGTTCATCCACGGCCCTGTTGGAGACACATGAGACACAGTACAGAACCAAGAAATCCACCCCCGCCGCAAGCGCCCCGCGCACCAGGAACGGTAGAGCCATCGGAAAAGCGGGACACTGTCATGCCGCGAACATGGCACAGCTTGACCAGATTAGGAAAGCCCGCCCCCGGATCACAGCCCGTACCACAGCACCAGCAACACCGAGAGCACTGTCACCATCAATGCCACCAGCGGCACGCCTGCGCGCACGTAATCGCCGAATTCATACCCTCCCTCGGACATGATCAGCAGGTTGGTCTGATAGGCAATCGGGGTCGCGAAGGACAGATTGCAGCCGAACAATACCGCCAGCACCAGCGGCTCGGGCGGCAGGCCCAGTTGCACCGCGATGCTATATGCAATCGGCGTGCCGATGGTCGCCGCGGTCGCGTTGGAGGCAAAATTGGTGAGCAGCGTCACAAACAGCATGATCGCCGACAGCACCAGCGCCGGCGGCAGATAGGCAAGGCCGAGCGAAAGCGCCTGCCCCAGCCATGCCGCCGCCCCACTTTCATCAATCACCCGGCCGATGGCGAGGCTGGCCGCGATCAGCACGATCACCTTGGCTGACAACGCGCTGCCGACCCGGTCAAACTTGACGCAGCCGGTCACGAACATCGCAATCGCCCCGGCCAGCGCCGATATCGCAATCGGCAGCTTGATCGGCGCATAGCTCATGCCGTCGAACCACGGCAGGCCAAGCGAGGCCGTGGCGATAGCGCCGAGCATGATCGCGCCCGCCAGCACCGCCTTGGACCGGCGCGGCAGTTCACGCGCGCCTTCGAGCCGCAGCAACCCGTCATTGCGGGCGAAGGCCTGCAAATCCTCGTCGATCCCCATCACCAGCAGCACATCACCATCAAGGATCCTGAGATCGCCGGCATCGGTATAGGTGTCCCGCTCCCCCAGCAGCCGGTTGGGGCGGTGGATGCCGAGCACGGCGACACTGTAAAGATCGGCGATGCCGGAGCTGGCGAGCGTGCGGCCGACAAGGCGCGAATCCGCCGTCACCGTCATCTCGACCGCGACGATGTCCTGCCCCTGTGCCCTGGCAATGCGGCGGATGCGGTCAACCACCCAGGATGGCGCGAGTTCTCCCTTCAATGCGCGCGCCGCTTCTTCCAGCGCTTCGTGGGTGCCTGATATGTGCAGACGCTCGTCAGCGGCGAGCGGGCCTGCAGGCGCATCGTGGAAGGTGATCCCGCCCGGCAGCTTGCCGCGCGCAGCCGACAGATCGCCGCCCGCCAGCACGCTGCTCGCCCCGACCCGCAGGTGGGTGTGAAAGGTGCGCCGCGCATTGTCCGGCACGACGCTGTTGTCGCGCAGCATCCGCGGCATCACCAGCCAGAGATAGGGGATCGCGACCAGCCCGGCCATCAGCACAATCGGCGTAAACTGGAACACGCCGATCGGGTCCATCCCCAGATCATCGGCAATGGTGACAACCAGAATGTTGGTGGAGGTGCCGATGGTGGTGGCCATGCCGCCCAGCAGCACCGCCGTGTTGACCGGCATCAGGATCTTTGAAGACGCCATCAGCCCCTTGGCCGCGATCCCGACAATGATCGGGATCAGCAGCACCATGACCGGGGTGTCGTTGACGAACATCGACATGGTGAAGGCCAGCAGCAGCGCAGTCAGCAAGCCCAACTGCCCGTTGATCCGGAACACGCTTTCCAGCAGGCGGGCAAAGGGCTCCAGCGCGCCGGTCACCACCAGCCCCCGACCCATGATCATCAGCGCGCAGATTGTAATCAGAGCCGAATGGCCAAAGCCGCCGAAGGCCAGTGCCAGCCCGTCGGTCGGCTTGTCTCCCTCGAGCGGGGCAAAATACAACCCCACCCCGATCACCGCGATGGTAACAAGCGAGATGATCTCCTCGGGATAACGCCCGCGCGCAAAGCCGATGAACATGGCGATGGTCACCGCCATGGCCGCTATGGCGTGATAGGATGGAGCTTCCAGCATGGCGTCGCCCGCGAGGCTAACCAGTGCCACGGCTTGGGGGCAAGCGGATAATCGCGGCTATGCGATTGCGTGGTGCCCCTGGCCAGACTCGAACTGGCACATCTTTCGATAACCGATTTTGAGTCGGTCGCGTCTACCAATTCCACCACAGGGGCGCCCGGAGCGGATGTGCGCGCTGTTAGCGAGGCGTCCGCGCCAAGGCAAGTCTAGCGCAATGCGCCCGCGAGCAGCTTGTGCAGTTTGGAGTGAAGCGCATCATTGGCCGCCAGCACCTGATTGGCATGGATCGGTTCAGACCGGCCGCGGTAGTCTGACACGAACCCGCCCGCCTCGCGCACCAGCAGGCAGCCGGCGGCGGTGTCCCAATCGGACAGGCCGCTTTCCCAGAAGCCGTCGAAGCGCCCTTGCGCCACATAGGCGAGATCGAGCGAAGCGGCGCCAAAGCGACGAATGCCCGCAACCTCGGGGCCGATCGCACCGAAGATCCGGCTCCATTCGGCAAAGTCGCCGTGGCCGAAGAACGGCACCCCGGTTGCCACCAAAGCATCGGCCAGGCGCGAGCGGGCCGAGACGCGCAAACGCGCATCCTGCAGCCAAGCACCGCGCGATTTTTCCGCCCAGAAGGTCTGGTCGGTGATCGGCTGATAGACCACGCCCGCAACCACATCGCCCCAGCCCTTGCCATCGGCGCGCGGTTCCTGCGCGGCGATGCTGATCGCGAAATGCGGGATGCCGTGGAGGAAGTTGCTGGTGCCATCGAGCGGATCGACGATCCAGCGCGGCATGCCGGGGTCGCCCTCGATCACGCCTGCCTCTTCCATCACGAAGCCCCAGCCCGGACGCGCGGCGAGCAGCTCGTCATAGAGCGTGCGTTCGGAGCGCATGTCGGCCTTGCTGACGAAATCGGCCGGGCCCTTGCGGCTGACCTGCAAATGTTCGACTTCGCCGAAATCGCGCCGCAGACGCCCGCCCGCCTTGCGCGCGGCGCGTTCCATGACGCGGATGAGGCCGGAGATAGCTGCCATTACTTACTCTCTGCCGTTCGCCTCGAGCGTAGTCGAG
Organism: Sphingomonadales bacterium; assembly: GCA_004292705.1. Lineage (GTDB taxonomy): Bacteria > Pseudomonadota > Alphaproteobacteria > Sphingomonadales > Sphingomonadaceae > Erythrobacter. The sequence continues at coordinate 17,959 of RDXA01000346.1, forward strand.
AGGCTTGGTCACGGCGCTAATGTGTCTCGACTAGGCTCGACACGAACGGGGGGTGTGCTCAGCTCGCCTTGCCGACGTAGGCTTGCTCGTAGACATCGACGATGATGCGCGTACCGCTGCCGATATGCGGCGGGACCATGATACGGACGCCGTTGTCGAGGATCGCGGGCTTGTAGCTGGAGGAGGCGGTCTGCCCCTTCACCACGGCGTCAGCCTCGACGATGGTGGCTTCGATCTGCGAGGGCAGTTCGACCGAGATCGGCTTTTCGTCCCACAGCTCAAGGTTCACCTGCATTCCGTCCTGCAGGAACGGGCGCGCATCGCCGAGCAGGTCGCCGGGCAGCGTGATCTGCTCGTAGGTGTCGTTGTCCATGAACACGAGGTCATCGCCCTCGGCATAGAGGAACTGGAATTCCTTGGTGTCGAGCCGCACGCGCTCGATGGTGTCGGCGCTGCGGAAGCGCACGTTGGTCTTGCGGCCATCCTGCAGGTTCTTCATTTCGACCTGCATATAGGCCCCACCCTTGCCGGGCTGGGTGTGCTGGATCTTGGCGACCTTCCAGATGCCGCCTTCATATTCCAGGATGTTGCCGGGGCGGATATCGACGCCGCTGATCTTCATGGGGCTGTGGGCCTTTTTACGAGGTGGAAAGAGCGATAGGGCGCGCCGCCGGACAGGCGCGGCGCCCCGCAAATGATGCGCGCCCATAGCCGAGCCGGATGGCAGGGGCAAGCGCGGGCAAATCCTGCGCGAAAGACGTGGCCTCGCCGGATCGGGGCTGGTAGGGGGCTGAGCCATGAAGACCCGATACGTGTTTCTCTTGCTGGTGAGCGCCGCTGTGGTTGCTGCCCTGCTCCCTGGCACGGCCGACGGGCAGGATCGCATTGCTTCGCGCCCGCAAGGCAGCCCGACCACGCCAGCGGGCGGGATGCTCGGCATCCTGCGTCACGGCAGCTGGCAATGCGCGCTGCCGGGCGATGCCGGAGGCGAGGCCTTCATCGCGGTGCCGGAAGAGGCGTTCCTCATCGGCACCGCCTCAAGCTACGAGAATGCGGCAGGCACGGGCATTTACCTGCTGCGCGGCACCGAGGTGGTGTTCACCCGCGGCCCCAAGAAGGACGAGCGCTTCCGCGTGCTCGGCGAGAACACCTTGCAGAAGCTCAACCCCAATGGGAGCCTGAGCAAGCTCATCTGCACTCGCGTGGGGACAGCGCCCTAGGCCGGACCGCGCTTATTGAATGGCAACCAAGGTGCGTCCGCTTCGGCCATGTTGCGACCGATTTGTCCATCCAACCTTAACTGTATTCAGATTAGAAACTGGTGTGGATTTAAGGGGCGCGAAGATGCGTAAACTCGTTGTAGTCGCTTTCGTAATTTCGATTTCTGCCTGCCAAGCGGGCACACCACAAGGTGATGCGAACCTTCCCGATACGGAAAGCGAGATTGCCATTGCCAAGCCAAATCAAGCGGACTTGGCCTTTGCCAGCGCATGCCCGGACGGCAAACAGGGTAATTTCGGCGATAGCGTGATTTGCGAGGAAGGTGATCCGGCGGTTATCGCTGCCCTACCTGCTTGGGCCAAGCCGCCTCAGGAAGTCACAGTTCTGAACACAAGCATAAATCAAAATGGCATGGGTTACGCTGCCGATTATGACGGCCCCCTTTCCGATATCGAACCTCTTTATCGGAGCCAGGTCGAGCGTGAACCCGGAATCCAACTGAAGCCGCAAGACGGTTCCAGGATGTTGGTGGGATCGAAAATTGGCGATATGTCCGGAACCTATCTATCTTTGACACCAATCCAGAAATCATCGGGAGGCGAACAGGTCGAGATCAGGTTTTATCAGCGAACTATGTAAGGTCCGCTGCCTGAGAGATAGGCGCAGACAGGCCAGCTGCGGCCTTCCCGCTATTCTTGCAGCGCTACCCCCGCATCACCTTGGCAAACGCCTCAATCGCCGAAACCTCATCCCCGCCCCACACAGCGCCGGACACCGCGAGGAAATCTGCACCTGCCGCGATCAGCGGGGCGCAATTTGCCGGTGTGATTCCGCCGATGGCAACACAGGGAATCTCGAACAGGGTCGTCCACCACTCCAGAAGCTCGGGCTCCGGTCGCTCCGCGCTGCCCTTGTCCTTGGTGGTTGATGGATAGAAGGCACCGAAGGCGACATAATCCGCCCCGGCCTCGCCCGCTTCCATCGCGAAGTGCCGCGAGGCGTGGCAGGTCACCCCGATCTGCGCTTCGCGGCCAAGCTCAGTCCGCGCATCCCGAGGCGAACCGTCCTCCTGACCGAGATGCACGCCATCCGCCTTGAGCCGCTTGGCCAGTGCAACCGAATCATTGACGATGAAGGCGACATCATGCGCAGCACAAATCGCCTGAAGCGGTGCCGCGAGCGTGGCGGCGTGATGCTGGTCCACGCCCTTCACCCGAAACTGGAAGGCGGTGACAAGGCCCCTCCCCGCAACAAGAGCGCGTTCAAGGCGTTGAGGGAAGTCCCCGCCCACATCGAGCGGGGAGATGAGATAGAGCTGTGTTTCCGTCATGACAGCGCCCGCTAAAGCTTCGCGCGCGCCCTGTCACCTGTTCAGCCGTCAGACGCTCGCGCTGGCGATCTGGTCGATCGCCTTGCCGAGCACCACGTCGAATTCCTCATCCGACTGTTGCTTGCGCAGATCCTGAAGCAGCCCGCGGCTGAAGCTCGCGATCATGCCGGGGTTCTGGGCGAGGCGCGAACAGGCCTCGTCGGTCGAAAACCCGCCTGACAGGGCAACCACCCGCAGCACCTTGGGATGCTGCGTCAGCGGGGTGTAGAGGCCAGCTGTGGCCGGAATCGAAAGCTTGAGCATCACCTGCTGGCCATCGGGCAGCGCATCGAGGTGCTTCGTGATCTCGGCGAGGAGGATCGCCTCGCCTTCCACCCGGTCAGCAGCGGTGATGTCATATTCAGGTTCAATGATCGGCATCAGGCCCGCCGCAGTGATCTGCGCGGCCACGTCGAACTGCTGCGCCACGACAGCGGCGATACCCGCGGGGTTCGCAGCCTTGATAACCGAGCGCATCTTGGTGCCGAACATCCCGGCAGCCACCGACTTTTCGAGCAGCGCGGGCAGCTTCACCATCGGCTTCATAAGCTGCGCACCATCGGCCTCGTCAGCCAGTCCTTCATCGACCTTGATGAAAGGGACGATGCCGCGCGCCTTGAGCGCATCGCCGGTGGTCTTGCCATCGACCATCCCGTCCATCGTCTTCTCGAACAGGATCGCGCCAATCACCTTGCCGCTGGCAAAGCAGGGGCTGGTAATGACACGCGCCCGCATTGCGTGGATCTGGGCGAACATCTCTTCATCACCTGACCACTCGCCGTCATCCACCCCATAGCCGCGCACCCGACTGGTCGAGCGCGGCGATGAACCCCTGTCCGGTGGCGATGCGGGTCGTCATTTCCTGGGTATTCATGGCGGCGTTCTCCGTTGCGGGTGCAATGTCTTGGGGCAGCATTTACCGACTGTGCATAGGTATGCAAAAGCCTTGGCCCGCGCCCTTAGCGAGACCCGGCAGATGCTGCAACCGCGAAGGCGAGCGGCGGCGCATCAGCGCCGCGATAGGCGCCGGATGATGCCCGTAAAGCTCAATGCTGGCGCGCCGTCGCCGGTCACCAGACCGCGCACGAAAATCGTCTTGCCGCCCCCGCGCGTGACCTCGCCCCGCGCCTCGACCAGCGCGCCGGACTGCACCGCGCCAAGGAAATCGCCCGAGAGGTTGAGCGTCACCGCATGGTCGCCATTCAGTGCATCGGTGGCGATGGCAAAGAGTGCGAAATCGGCGAAGGTCAGCAGGCATCCGCCGTGCATGAACCCGCCGCCGTTCATGTGCCGCGGTTCGGCGCGGAAGGCGCTGACGCAGGTGCCGTCGTCCTCGCGGCGATAGAAGAACGGGCCGGAGCGGGTCTCGAACGGGTCGCCTTCCCAGAACCGCCAGCCGGCAAATTCGCCCGACTCTATGACTGACAGCGTGCCGTAGCTGGTTTCCACTGCTTCGCTCATCATCACTTCCACAATTGCAGGGCGCGCACCATATCGGCAAAACTGTCGTTCTGGTCGAGCTTTGCGAGACTGCGTTCGGTCAGCTTCCAGCCACCGATTGCGCCCTTGCGCCACAGGCCGGTGACAAGGAACGGCCCCGACCAGACCTTGGCGCCAAGCCGCAATTCCAGCTCGGCCCCGGCCACGAACCATGCGACCTTGCCATGCTGGCGGACAAACACCTCGCGCATGGCAAAGCGGGTGCACGCAAAGCCGCGCTCAATTCCCGCCAGAAAGCTCGGGCGATCAAGCAGCTGCGGTGGGAGCGTACCGATCATCGCCATGAAGTCGCGTGCGAGGAGCTTTTTTGTCTCTTTCGTTTCGCTCGCCACCCAGGCGCGCATCAGGCGCAGTTCGAGCGCCTCGATCTCGGCTAGGCTGTCTGCCATATCAGCCTTCGAGCGCAGCCACGCCGGGGAGCACGCGGCCTTCCATCCATTCGAGGAAAGCGCCACCTGCGGTTGAAACATAGGAGAAGTCGCCCGCAACGCCTGCCTGCGCCAGCGCCGCGACCGTATCCCCGCCACCGGCGACGCTGATGAGCGAGCCTTCCAGCGTCAGCGCGGCTGACGTCCGCGCCAATGCCACTGTCGCAGCATCGAAGGGCTCGGTCTCGAACGCCCCCAGCGGCCCGTTCCACACCAGCGTGCGGCACGTCTTGAGCACATCGGCGAGGGCCTCCACGGCCTGCGGCCCGAGATCAAGGATCATCTCGTCAGCGGCCACCTCGTGGACGTTGCAGACCCGCAGGGACGCCGGATTGGCGGCGAATTCCTTCGCCACCACAACGTCATAGGGCAGATGCACCGTGCAGCCGCTGGCCTCTGCCTCGTCCATGATCTTCATTACAGTGGGGGCAAGGTCGTGTTCGCACAGGCTCTTGCCGACATTCACGCCGCGCGCGGCGAGGAAGGTGTTGGCCATCCCGCCACCGATGATGAGATGCTGCACCTTGCCGACGAGGTTTTCGAGCACCGCCAGCTTGGTCGAAACCTTCGCACCGCCCACCACCGCGGCGACCGGTTGCTCGGGCGAGCCAAGCGCAGCATCAAGCGCCTTCAACTCCGCCTCCATCGATCGGCCCGCATAGGCCGGGAGGAGATGCGCAAGGCCTTCGGTCGTCGCGTGAGCACGGTGGGCGGCACTGAAAGCGTCGTTGACGTAGAGCGTGCCATTCGCCGAAATGGCCTGTGCCAGAACGGGGTCATTCGCCTCCTCGCCCGGCCAGAAGCGGGTGTTATCCAGCAGGCCAATATCGCCCGCACGCAAGATGCCGATCGACTGCGCCACCACCGGGCCCGTGATTTCGGGGATGAACATGATCTCCTCGCCCAGCACCTGCTCGACATCGCCCACGACCATGCTGGTCGAAAGGGTCGAAGACCGCTGTCCGCCGGGCCGGCCGAAATGCGCCAGAAGCAGCACCTTCGCCCCGCGCCCGGCGAGTTCGAGGATCGTCGGCTTCACCGCTTCGACCCGCGTCACGTCCGTCGCCGAGCCGTCCTTCATCGGCAAGTTGAGATCGACACGCACCAGCGCGACCTCGCCGGTCAGGTCGGCAGGCAGATCGTTGAGGGTCTTGAACTTGGGCATTGCTGGCTCCTTCCCCCCTCCCGCCTGCGGGAGGGGCCGGGGGTGGGAACATGCGGGCCGCAGCCCACCCCGCTGCGACTGGGCAGCAAGCTGCCAAGTCTTGTTCCTCTCCCGGTAGCGGGAAGGACAAGTGGATTACAAGAACTTCGCCACCACTCCGGCCGTGTCGATCATCCGGTTGGAGAAACCCCACTCGTTGTCGTACCAGCTGACCACGCGGGCAAGCTTGCCTTCCATCACGCTGGTTTCAAGGCTGTCGACCGTCGAACTGGCGGGATAGTGGTTGAAGTCCGACGAGACGAGCGGCTGGTCGGTATAGTCGAGCACGCCCTTCATTGCGCCCTTGGCTGCGGCCTTCAACGCGGCATTGATTTCCTCTGCCGTGGTGTCGCGGCTCGGCACGAACACGAGGTCGACCATCGAGACATTCGGGGTCGGCACACGCACTGACGAACCGTCGAGCTTGCCCTTCAGTTCAGGCAGGACCAGGCCCACCGCGCGGGCTGCGCCGGTCGTGGTCGGGATCATGTTCTGCGCACCCGCACGGGCGCGGCGCAGATCGGGGTGGATCTGATCCAGCATGCGCTGGTCGTTGGTGTAGGAATGGATCGTGGTCATGAACCCGCGCTCGATCCCGATCACGTCATTCAGCACCTTGGCCACCGGAGCGAGGCAGTTGGTGGTGCAGCTCGCGTTGGAGATGATCACGTCATCGGCGGTCAGCGTCTCGTGGTTCACGCCGTAGACGATGGTCTTCGACACGCCCGTGGCCGGCGCGGAGATGATCACGCGCTTGGCCCCGGCGGCAAGGTGCGGGCGGCTCGCTTCATCCGACTGGAAGAAGCCGGTGCATTCCAGCACGATGTCGATGCCCATTTCGCCGTGCGGCAACTTGCCCGGATCACGCTCCTTGGTCACCGCGATGCGCTTGCCATTGACGATGATCGCATCGCCATCAGCAGCGACGTCGCCGTTGAAGCGCCCGTGGATCGAATCGTGGGCGAAAAGCAGCGCATTGGCCTTGGCATCGGCAAGATCGTTGATCGCGACCAGATCGAGATCGTGGTCGGTGCGCTCAAGGATGGCGCGGGCGACGAGACGGCCGATGCGGCCAAAGCCGTTGATGGCAACTTTGGTAGCCATAAGAGATACTCCTGCTTAAGCGTTCAATTTGTTCATGATTTTCGGGACGATTTGATCGGCAGTAAAGCCGAAATGGGCAAACAGGTCGCCCGCCGGGGCCGAGGCGCCGAAGCTGTCGAGCCCGATATTGAGGCCGCCCGTGCCCGTGTAGCGCTGCCAGCCGAAAGTGCATGCCGCCTCGATCGAGACGATCAGCGCGTCAGCAGGAAGAATATCCGCGCGGTATGCGGCGTCCTGTTCGTCGAACAATTCGGTGCAGACCATCGAGACGACATCCGCGCCAATGCCCTGTCCTTCCAGCTCCGCAGCGCAGGCGACCGCAAGTTCGACTTCCGAGCCCGTGGCGAGCAACACGACCTTCCGGGCGCTTTGCGCGGCCCTGATCCGATAACCGCCCTTGGCCGAGAGGTTCTCGCCGGCCTCAAGCCGCAATTGCGGCAGGTTCTGGCGGGTCAGTGCCAACACCGTCGGGCGATCTTTCTGCCGGAGCGCGATGTCCCAGCACTCCGCCGTCTCGACCGCATCGGCGGGGCGCATGACCAACAGGTTCGGCATGGCGCGCAGCGAGGCGAGATGCTCGACCGGCTGGTGCGTCGGCCCATCCTCGCCCAGACCGATCGAATCATGCGTCATCACGTAGACCACACGGGCGTGCTGGAGTGCCGAGAGGCGGATCGCTCCGCGCGCATAGTCGGTGAAAACGAGGAAGGTGCCGCCATAGGGGATCACCCCGCCATGCAGCGCCATCCCGTTCATCGCCGCCGCCATGCCGAATTCGCGGATGCCGAAATACACATAGCGCCCGGCGTAATTGTCGCGGTTGAACGTGCCGATCCCGCCCGCGAGCGTGTTGTTCGAACCAGTGAGGTCAGCGCTGCCACCGATGGTATCGGGCAAGGCCGGGTTGATTGCACCGAGGGCGATTTCGCTGGCCTTGCGGGTAGCGATCTTTTGCGGCGCGGCGATCAGGCCGTTGATGTGATCGGACAGGCCGAAGCCTTCGGGCAGATCGCCGGCCATGCGCCGCTCGAACTCGGCCTTGTGGGAACTGGCTTCGAAATGCCCGGCCCAGGTACCATGTGCGCGGCGACCCGGTTCGCCCGCGCTGCGCCAATCGGCGAGGATATCGGACGGAATCTCGAACGGCGCAGCGGTCCATCCCAGCGTCTCGCGAGCCGCTGCGACTTCAGCTGCACCAAGCGCTGCACCGTGGGTGGCGCTGGTGCCTTGCTTGTTCGGTGCACCCTTGCCGATCACGGTGCGGCAAGCAACCAGCGAGGGGCGCGGATCGGCCTTCGCCTCGGTCAGCGCGCCGTCGATATCGGCAAAGTCGTGACCGTCGCATTCCGTCACGTGCCAGCCAGTTGCCGCATAGCGCGCCTTGATGTCTTCGGACGTCGAAAGATCGGTGGCGCCATCGATGGTGATGCGGTTGTCGTCCCAAAGCACGTTCAAACGCCCAAGGCCAAGGTGGCCTGCAAGGCCAATCGCCTCGTGATTGATGCCCTCCATCAGGCACCCGTCGCCCGCGATCACCCAGGTGCGGTGATCGACCAGATCATCGCCATAGACAGCGTTGAGATGGCGTTCTGCCATGGCCATGCCGACCGCCATCGCCAGTCCCTGCCCGAGAGGGCCGGTGGTGCATTCCACGCCGTCGAGCAGGAAATTCTCGGGATGGCCCGCGCAGGGACTGGAAAGCTGGCGGAAGTTGCGGATGTCATCGATGGTCGGTGCCGCATAGCCCGACAGGTAAAGCAGGCTGTAGATCAGCATCGACCCATGACCGGCGCTCAGCACAAAACGGTCGCGGTCCGCCCACCGGGGCGCGGTGGGATCGAACTTGAGGTGACCGGTAAACAGCACCGTCGCCACATCGGCCATGCCCATGGGCATTCCCGGGTGGCCGGAATTGGCCGCCTCGACCGCGTCCATCGAAAGGGCGCGGATGGCATTGGCCATCGGCTGGAGGCGGGCAGCATCGATGCTCATGGGCACGCTATTCTCCTGCGGGAACAACAGCGCGTCACGCGCGCGATTCGCCCCCGGTTGCGGTCGCGCTGTGCCATTGCCGAGGCCAAGGGGGAGGTCAACCTTGCGCGCACATCGATACTCCCGCGCGCGCTCGCACACTTATCAACAGCCCCCGCCAAGACTTTGCGCCGCCACCATTCTGTTGGTATCAATAGTCGCCATGACCGCCGACCGCATCGCTACCGCGCTTGCCCGCATCGAGGCCGCGATTGCCCGCATCGAGACTGCACGCAAAAGCGTCGGAGGGGCCGATGCGAAGGCTGGTGGCGGTTCGAGCCGGGTGGTCGAACTGGTCAATGTTCACGAGAAGTTGCGCGAACAAGTAGCCGAAAGCCTTCGCGAACTTGACGATCTGCTGGCCAAGCTGGAGGACTGAGGATGAACACCGTCACTCTCAGCATCGGCCCCAAGACCTATACCGTCGCTTGTGCCGAAGGTCAGGAAGCCCATATCCGGGCACTGGGCGCGATGATCGCGGAGAAATACGCGCAGCTTGGGCAAACCCGTGCGCCGCTCGAAGCGCAGAACCTGTTGTTTGCGGCGCTGTTCCTCGCCGATGAACTGGCAGAAGCACGCAAGCGCCTCGCCACCGAGCCGGAGCCGATGGCAGTTCCGGCCCCGGAAGCTGACACCGGCGAGATTGAAGCCCTGCGCGAAGCCCTGGCGCAAATGGAGGATGAGCTTGCGACCGCGCGCGCTGCGGCCGCAAGGCCTGTGCCAGTGACCCCGCAATTCGATCTGTTCGGAGGGCAGGCTCCTGGCAGCGCCGCCGAGGCTGATCTTGCCACGCGGCTCGAAGAGCTGGCAGAACGGATCGAAGCCAATGCCACCGCGCTTGAAGCGGCCGCCGCGAGCGCCTAGATAGGATCTTGGCGGGACTGCCCGGCACGAGCCGATTGAATATCCCTGAGGCTATAAGTAATCCAAATGGGAGCTGTCCCTGCCCTTGCGTGCCGGTTCGTCCGGAACTCTCGGGCATACGGCGCCCACCTGACGTACCACGCGTCAGAGGATTTCTAGCGCAAACGACCCATGGTGGTTCCGTCACCTTTTTGATGCCCTACCGCTTCGCTGCTTGAGGGCCGATTTGATTTTCGTGCGCCCTCCGGCGTGCGATCCCCGCTCGACGCGCAGTAAAGCTTCGCAGGCTGCGGGTGCCCGGTCGGGCTTGCGGCCCTTTGGGCCGTAGCCTACCGCTTGGATGCAATGACCGAACCTTCCAAATCCGAGCTCCGCCGTACCTTACGCATGGCGCGCAAGGCCCATGTCGAGGCTCTACCAGACCATATTCGCGGCCTGCTGTTCCACCGCCCCCCTGCGCCGCTGCTGGCGCGCATCCCGGCCGAGGCAGTTATAGGCCTCTACCATGCCGGGCCTTGGGAAGCTCCCGCGGCGGCCTATGCGCGCTTTTTCCGTGATGCGGGGCACAGCATCGCCCTCCCCCATTTTGCCGATCGCGATGCGGCCATGACTTTCCGCCACCACACCGATCCCTATGCGCAGGACGATCTCGAGGTCGGCCCCTTCGGTATCCTGCAACCGGCTGCCACAGCCGAGCCGCTCATCCCGGAGATCCTGTTCGTGCCGCTGGTCGGATTTACCGCCAGCGGGGCACGGCTCGGGCAAGGCGGAGGGCATTATGATCGCTGGCTGGCGGAACATCCGCCGCTTCTGGCCATTGGGCTGGCATGGGACGCGCAGGCCTGCGATTCCCTGCCGACCGAAGCCCACGACGTGCCGCTCGATGCGGTGGTCACCCCAACCCGGATTTACGGAACCCTGTAATGCGCGAGACCCCGACTTGGCGAATCCCCTTCGGCATTGTCAGCCTGTTCATCCTGCTGATCGTCTACGGCGTTGTGATCGCGCGCTATGCGCCGGGGATCATCGGCCTTTGGTCAGGCGGAGCGCAAACCGTGGTTTATGTCGTGCTGGGTCTCGTCTGGCTGCTGCCGCTGAAGCGGTTCCTGATCTGGATGGAAACCGGAAGCTGGAGCGCGCCCGGCACAACTCAGACAAAAGAAAAGGCGGACTGACGCCCGCCTTTTTCGTTTCCTGCGTGGAACAAGTGGCGCGAGTGACGGGGCTCGAACCCGCGACCTCCGGCGTGACAGGCCGGCGCTCTAACCGACTGAGCTACACCCGCGCATCTTGTCCTTCCCGAGCAAGCGGCGCTGCCGTCCCGCTCGTGGAGCAGCGCCATTAGGGCTGCGCTTACGGGCTGTCAACGCTCTCGGCATGGCCCTTGGCGCAATATTTTCGTCTAATCGACCAACAGGAGCGCCGGGGTTTCGATCAGACGCTTGATCGCCTGAACGAAGCTTGCCGCGTCGTGCCCGTCGACAACGCGGTGATCGCAGCTGATCGAGATGTTCATCAGCTTGCGCTTGGCAATGCGTTCGCCACCCATGCCGTCGGATACGAACATCGGGCGCTCGACAATCCGGTTGGGACCGATGATCGCAACTTCAGGCCGGTTGATGACCGGCGTGGTCGCAATCCCGCCAAGGGGGCCGAGCGAGGTGACCGTCAAGGTCGAGCCCGAAAGCTCTTCCGATGTCGCCTTGCCGCTGCGTGCGGCCTCGGCCAGACGTCCGATCTCGCGGGCGAGCTGCCACAGGTTGCGGCTCTGCGCATCGCGAATCACCGGCACCATCAGCCCGGCGTCGGTCTGCGCCGCCATGCCGAGATGGACCGCGCCATAACGCGTCACAACGCCCGCCTCGTCATCATAGCGCGCGTTGATCATCGGATAGTCGGGCAC
>RDXA01000303.1 GCA_004292705.1 Sphingomonadales bacterium
GCCACCAGCCGCTATCCCACCATCGCTGACCGGCTGGTCGATGCGCTGCGGCTGGTCGAGGGTGCCTATGCGCTGATCGTGATGACGCCCGAGGGCATGATCGCCTGCCGCGATCCACTCGGCATCCGCCCGCTGGTGATGGGCCGTATCGGTGACGCGATCCTGTTCGCGTCCGAAACGGTGGCCTTCGATGTGGTCGGCGCGGAACTGATCCGCGAGGTCGAGCCGGGCGAGCTGGTGCTGGTGGATTTTGCGGGCGACATCCGCTCGGTGCGCCCGTTCGGCAGCCCCGCCCCGCGCCCCTGCATCTTTGAACACGTCTATTTCAGCCGCCCCGACAGCGTCTTTGCCGGACGCAGCGTGTACGAAGCGCGCAAGGCCATCGGGATGCAGCTCGCGCTGGAGTCGCCGTGCGAGGCGGATCTGGTGGTGCCGGTGCCCGATAGCGGCGTGCCTGCGGCGATCGGATTTGCGCAAAGCTCCGGCCTGCCATTCGAGCTTGGCATCATCCGCTCCCACTATGTCGGGCGCACCTTTATCCAGCCGGGCGATGGCGCGCGCCATTCGAGCGTGAAGCGCAAGCATAACGCCAACCGCGCCCTGGTCGAAGGCAAGCGCATCGTGCTGATCGACGATTCGATCGTGCGCGGCACCACCAGCCTCAAGATCGTCGAAATGATGCGCGAGGCGGGCGCGGCCGAAGTCCACTTCCGTGTCGCCAGCCCGCCGACCGCCCATTCCTGCTTCTACGGGGTCGATACGCCCGAACGCTCCAAGCTGCTCGCCGCGCGCATGGAACTGGAACCGATGCGCGAATTCATCAAGGCCGACAGCCTCGCCTTCATCTCGATTGACGGGCTCTATCGTGCTGTCGGCAAGCAGGGGCGCGATTCTGCCTGTCCGCAATTCTGTGACGCCTGCTTCACCGGTGACTACCCGACGTCGCTCACCGATCTCGCGCTGGCCGAACAGAAAACCGCCGAACTTCCTTTCGCTGATCCCAAGGCTGCCTGACCTCACATGACCGATATGCAAAAGCCGCTCGCCGGCCAGACCGCGCTTGTCACCGGCGCCAGCCGCGGCATTGGCGCTGCCACCGCAAAGGCACTTGCGGGCGCGGGTGCGCACGTCATCCTTGTCGCACGCAAGGTGAAAGCCCTGGAGGCAGTGGAGGACGAAATCCACGCGCTCGGGGGCAGCTCGACCATCGCCCCGATCGACCTGACCGAGCCTGATGCCGTGACCCGTCTCGCTTCGGCCATTGCCGGACGCTGGCCAACGCTCGACATCATGGTGCTGGCAGCGGCCTACCTGCCCGAATTGACTCCGGCTTCCCAGATGGAGCCCAAGCAGTTCAATCAGGCGCTGCTGACCAATGTCGTCGCCACGCAGGCGTTGCTGGCCGGGTTCGATCCGCTGCTGCGCCGCGCCAAGGCTGGGCGGATCATCGGTCTCACCAGCTCTGTCGCCGCTGCGCCGCGCCCCTATTGGGGGGCATATGGCGCGACCAAGGCTGCTTTCGAGAACCTGCTCGCCACCTATGCAGCCGAAGTCGAACGGCTCAGTCCCTTGCGCGTCGCGATCATCGATCCGGGCGCAACCCGCACCGAAATGCGGGCGCGAGCCTATCCGGGGGAAGACCCGGCGACCGTGAAGCCGCCCGAGGTGGTTGCAGACCGGCTCGTCGCGCTCCTGACCGAAGGTTTCGAAAGCCTGCACCGCGAGCGCGTTGACTGACCGCAGCGCGCGGGCAGACCACAACCTGCTTAAATCGTCGTTCACCAGTGTCGGAAGCCTTCGCTTAACAAAATCGGGCGCAAGTCTCCGGTCGGACCAACCCGCCCCGTGAGACCGCAGGCTTCGATTTCAAGGTGAACAGCGATGCCGTCGAGTTCTGATCCCTATCGCATTGCAGCGCAGGAAGACCGTTGCAGTCCGCGCACGCGGCTGACAATTCCCGCCACATTACGCGCCTCTGGCGGTCGCGCCTTCCAGAGTGTTGTGCATGATCTTTCGATCTCCGGCTTTTCAGCCGCATCGATCAACCGCATGCACGAAGGCCAGATTTGCTGGCTGACCCTGCCGGGGCTGGAAGCGCTTCAGGCCGAAGTGGTGTGGTGGGATAGCTGCATCGTCGGCTGCGCCTTCAGCGAGCTGCTGAGCCCGATCATCCACGATAACATCCTGCAGCGTTACACCAGCGTCGGCGTCTATCGTCAGGTGATCTGATCTGATCTGATCTGATCGGAGCCGGGGCGTTTACTTCGCCGCTGCTACGATCTTCCGGCTCAGATCGAGGAACTGTCCCCGCTCTGCACCACCGCTCGCCTGCGCCCAATTGCCGACATAGGCGAAGACAATGCCCTGTCCGGGGCGCTGGCCGGGGAAAATCGTGATCCCCTGCCCGAAGATCCCCTGCGCGCCATAAGTGCCTTGCGGGTAGGTCCACCACTGGTAGCCATAGCCGAAGCCGCTGGTCCCGAAGTCCACCGCGCTATCGGTCGCCTCGGCAAACCAGCCTTGCGGCACGATGCCCTTCCCGCCCTCAAGCGCGAACTGGCCCATGCGGGCGTAGTCCGACAGCCGGATCGACAGGCAGCACCCCCCGATATTCCCGCCGCGCGGATCGACCATCCAGAACAATCCGCCCTCAAACCCGGCAGGCTCGGCGATCTTGCTCTGCGCATATTCGGCCAGCGGTTTGCCGACCGCATTTTCGACCAACACGCCGATCAGATTGGTCTCGCCGGTCTTGTAGACCCACTTCTCTCCGGCAGGCGCCTCGCGCGGGAGCGCCTTCATCTGCGCGACGATCGCATCCGCGCCATATTCGACCACGAAGCGGTTCATCTGCGCGACGTCGCTCTTGGGGTCGGTGTAATTCTCGTCCCACTTGACCCCGCTGGTCATGGTGGCAAGCTGGCGCACGGTCACGCCCTCGTAGGCCGAGCCCTTGAGGCCGGGGATATACTTGGTCACCGGATCATCGAGGCTGGTGATGAACCCGTCCTTCACCGCCGCGCCGAGCAGGGTCGAGGTGAAGCTCTTGGCGACCGAGAAGCTGGTCCAGCGATCCGTCGGCCCGAGGCCGAGGCTGTATTCCTCATGCACGACCTTGCCATCGACGAGCACCATCACGCCCGCAGTCTTGGTCGACTGCATCAGCGCGGTGATCTCGGCCTGCAAGGCAGGGCTGAGCGGCGCGCCCTTGGGCAATGCGCGCGGGGCCTTGGCTGCGGGGACTTCGTGTCCGGCGAACCACTGCTCCATCGCACGGAATCGTTCTGAGCGCTGGGCATCGTTCCAGAACAGCACCTGCAATTCGGACTGGTCACGCGCGGGGGGCTGGACGAGACGCACCGCGGGTGCAGGCGGGCCGCTCGCGGCCGGAGCGCTGCCGGAATAGCTACCCGCACATCCCGCCAGCATCACCGCCAGCACCGCGCCCGAAACCATGCTTGTGATCCGGCCCATCATTGTCACCCTCTCGTCTGCTATGCGAACGGCATAAGCGGACGGGGCGCGCGGCGGCAAGCCTTACTCAGCCGTCCTTCATCGCCTTGAGCGCCGCCAGCGCCCGCTCGCGCGCCGCGCGGTGGGGGACGATCTTGCGCGGATAGCCCGCTGGCCTGCGCCCGAATTCCTCGGGATCATGGACATAGGGCTCCTCCATCCGGGCGAGTTCCGGCACATAGGTGCGGATATAGCGCGCCGCGTCGAATTTCTCCGACTGGCTGAGCGGCGCCATGATCCGGCTGAACATATTGCTGTCCACCCCCGTCCCCGCGGTCCACTGCCAGTTGGTGGCGTTGGACGCGTAATCGGCATCGCACAGCGTGTCCCAGAACCACTGCTCGCCTTCACGCCAATCGATCAGCAGATGCTTGATGAGGAAGCTCGCGGTGATCATCCGCACGCGGTTGTGCATCCACCCGGTCTG
>RDXA01000044.1 GCA_004292705.1 Sphingomonadales bacterium
TATCGAGGCGTCGGCGGGCGGCACCCTTCCCCTGATGCTGCGCGGCGCAGCGCCCGGTGTGCCGATCACTTACCGCCTGCCGGTCGCGAGCGCGCAGGTGAAAAGCGCCGTGTTGCTTGCAGGCCTCAACACCCCCGGCATCACCCGCGTGATCGAGCCCGTCCCCACCCGCGACCACACCGAGCGGATGCTCACCGGCTTCGGCGCGAAGCTGGAAGTCGGCGAGGAGAACGGCGAGACAGTCATCGCCATCCACGGCGAGGCCGACTTGCGCCCGATGGATGTGACGGTGCCAGGCGATCCTTCGTCGGCGGCATTCTTCTTGGTGGCAGCCAGCATCGTGCCGGGCAGCGACCTGACCATCCTCAATGTCGGCATGAACCCGACCCGCGCCGGAGTGGTGCAGGTGCTGCGCCAGATGGGCGCGGACATCGAGGAGGTGGACGCCCGCGAAGTGGGCGGCGAGCCGGTGGCCGATCTGCGCGTGCGCCACGCACAGCTGACAGGCATAGACGTCGACCCCGCGATCGCCCCTGCCATGATCGACGAATTCCCTGTCCTGTTCGTCGCAGCAGCCCTCGCCAGCGGCACCACCCGCACCACAGGGCTTGAAGAACTGCGCGTCAAGGAAAGCGACCGCCTCGCCACCATGGCCGCCGCGCTCACACTGGCGGGCGCGCGGGTCGAGGAGCACGAAGACGGCCTCACTATCCACGGGACAGGCGGCGAACCGCTCTCCGGCACGCCCGAAGGTGCAAGTGTCGCCACCCGGCTCGATCACCGCATTGCCATGAGCATGGCCGTGGCGGGCCATGTCAGCCGCGCCGGGGTGAGTGTCGACGATACCAGCCCGATCAACACCAGCTTCCCGACCTTCATGCCCCTGCTGGCCGAGGCCGTACGATGATCATCGCCGTCGACGGTCCCACTGCCTCGGGCAAGGGCACCATTGCCAAGGCGCTTGCCGCCCAGTTCGGGCTACCGCATCTTGATACCGGGTTGCT
>RDXA01000304.1 GCA_004292705.1 Sphingomonadales bacterium
GATCAGGCGATCAGCCCATGATCCCCATGATGTCGCTTTCCTTCATGATCAGCAGGTCTTCGCCGTTGATCTTGACTTCGGTGCCCGACCATTTGCCGAACAGGACGCGGTCGCCGACCTTGACGTCGAGCGGGATACGGTCGCCGTCGTCGTCACGGTTGCCTTCGCCGACGGCGATGACTTCGCCTTCGCTCGGCTTTTCCTGGGCGCTATCGGGGATGATGATGCCGCCAGCGGTCTTCTGGTCGGCTTCGATACGACGAACCACGACGCGGTCGTGGAGCGGACGAAATGCCATTGTAATGACCTTTCCTTGAATGGATGAGTGTGCTTGGCACTCCCCTCTCGAGAGTGCCAACGAGGCGCATTTGGTCGTGGGGGCGCAATGAATCAACCCCTGCGAACACAAAAAACTTGTTCCGCTCGCGTTTCCTTGTGCGGGGTGGCCAGTGCGCCCGTGCTCGGTTATCGAACGCCCGAGCCCTCAAAGGAGCCAGAACCCGATGCCTGCCCCCAAGCTGCCTCCCAGGCTTGCTGCGAGCCTCTCCGACGAGATCAATGTCGCCGCCGAGGCATGGCTATGGCTCAAGACCAACCTCGCCTACCTGACCGGGGCCGTCGCGGTGATGGTGATCGGGGTTATCCTCGCCCGCCTGCTCTCGCGCTGGGCCGACCGGGCGCTGACCAATTCCGACCGGATCGAGCCGACGGTCGCGAAATTCCTCAGCAACATCATCAAATATGCGCTGTGGGTGGTGGTGGCCATCACCGTGCTGACCCAGTTCGGGGTGCAGACCACCAGCATCATTGCGGCACTGGGCGGCCTTGCGCTGGCGGTGGGCCTCGCGCTGCAAGGCACGCTCAGCAATGTGGCGGCAGGGGTGATGATCCTGATCCAGCGGCCTTTCCGCGTCGGGGAATACATCATCGCCGGAACAGTGGCCGGGACGGTGCAGGCGATCGGCCTCTTCACCACCGAGGTCCTGCAGCTGGACGGTCTCTATGTGATGGTCCCCAACAACGAGTTGTGGAACAAGGCCGTGGTCAACCATTCGCGCATGCCGACGCGGCGGTTCGAGCTGGTGGTCGGCATCGCCTACGAGGATGACCTGCGCGCGGCCTGCGCGGCGATGCGCGAACTTGCGGCGGGCGATCCGCGGGTGCTGTCCGAACCGGCCCCTGTCGCTTTCGTTGCCGCGCTGGCCGACAATGCTGTGAGGGTGGGCGTCAGGGCGTGGTGCAACACCGAGGATTATCTGGCCCTGTCGTGGGCGCTGACCGAGGCGGTGAAGCTGCGGTTCGACGCGCTGGGGATCACCATTCCGGTCGCGGTGACCGCTACCGCAGCGCCCGCGCCTGCCGCAGCGCCCGCGCCTGCCGCCGCGCCTCGTTAAGCGGTCGCGTAGTCGGTCAGCCCCAGCTTATCGCGCCGCACCCAGCGCCACAGCAGACCGGCTGCGGCGAAGAACAGTCCGAGCGCGAGCCCCATCCAAACGCCCGATCCCTCCAGCGGGGTGAAGAAACCAAGGCCGATGGCAAGGCCGAAGCCCGGCACCCAGTAGCTGAAGATCGCGATCCACATCGGCACGCGGGTATCCTGCAATCCGCGCAGCGCGCCTGCGCCCACGGCCTGCACGCCGTCCGCCAGCTGGAAGATCGCGGCCCAGATCAGATATTGCAGCGCGAAATCCACCAATGCCGCGTTGGCGGCGGCGTCGGGGTCGATATAGACCCGCAGCAAGAGCGTGGGCATCAGCAGCATGGCGAGCGCGGTGGTGCTCATGAACCCCGTGCCGATCGCCAGCGCCACCCATCCCGCGCGACCGGCGGCGACGCGGTCGCCCGCACCGTGGTGGTAGCCGACCCGGATGGTCGCCGCCTGCGCCGTGCCAAAGGGGATCTGGAAGGCAAGCGCGGCCAGATTGAGCGCCAGCGTATGCGCGGCCAGTTCGGTCTCGCCGATCCGTCCCATCAGCAACGCCGCGCCGCTGAACAGTCCGGCTTCGGCCATGACGGTGAGGGCAATCGGCGTGCCGATCACCATGATCTGTTTCAGCCGCGCCCATTCAGGCCGCCACCACCGTCCGAAAATGCGGTAGCGCTGCAGGGTCCGGTCACGCCCGATCACCACCACATAGGCGGCGAGCATCGCCAGCGCGGTGATGACGCTCGACAGCGCCGATCCTGCGAGGCCCAGAGCGGGCAGGCCGAGATTGCCGAATACCAGCGTCCAGTTGCCGAGCACGTTCGTGCCGAGCGCAAGCAGCGTGATCGCGGTTGCATAGCCCGGCTTGCCCAGCGCCGCGACGAAGATGCGAAACACGCCCGCAAGGATCATCGGGATCATTGCAAAGGCCAGCACGAACAGGAAATCTCCCGCCATGGCGGCAATCTCGGGGGTCTGCCCGCTCGCCAGCAGCAGCGGCTCGCCGGCAAATGCGATTGCCATGCCGACGAGGCCGAAAGCGACGGCCACCCACATCCCCATGCGCACCGTGCGGCGGATGTCGCGGACCGAATGCAGCCGCCGCCCGCGCTCCGCCGCGATCAGTGGAGCGCAGGCACCCACCAGCCCGGTCATCGCCCACACGGTCAGCCCGAAGATCGCTATGGCGAGGCTCGAAGCGGCCAGCGGCGTGTCGCCAAGGCGCGCGATGAAGATCACGTCGACCGCATGGATCAGCATCTGCAGGAGGTTTGTGGCAGCCAGCGGCACTGCCAGCGCCAGCGTCGCGCGCAGTTCCTGCCCCCAATCGGGCGTGTCGAGAGTGTTGGCGGAGTTCATGGTTTGCTCGCGGGCGGGCCGGGATAGGCGCGGGGCTGATTCGGTGAAAGGGCAAAAGCCGTTCGGGCCATCGACTTGCAGCGCGAAAAAAGGGCGACACCATTGCTGGCGCCGCCCCTTTTTGTCCGAGATAATCGGAAGGGGCGCGGGTCGCGCGCCCTTCGCTGATTACTTGAGCTCGACGGTGCCGCCGGCTTCCTCGATCTTCTTCTTGATGTCTTCGGCTTCGGCCTTGTTGACGCCTTCCTTGACAGCCTTCGGCGCGCCTTCGACGAGCGCCTTGGCTTCGGTCAGGCCGAGGCCGGTGATGGCGCGGACTTCCTTGATGACCTGGATCTTCTTCCCGCCGTCGCCGGTCAGGATGACGTCGAATTCGGTCTGCTCTTCCACGGCTTCGACAGCAGCGGCGGGGCCAGCGGCAACCGCGACAGCAGCAGCGGCGCTCACGCCCCATGCTTCTTCGAGCGCCTTGGCAAGGTCAGCCGCCTCAAGGACGGTCAGCTTCGAGAGTTCTTCAACAAGCTTGGCAATATCGGCCATGATGGTTCTCTTTCAAATTGTGGCGGGGCAAAGGCGCCCCAGATTGTTTCGTCTGACGAAAAACGTCTCTTAAGCTGCCTTGTCCGCGTAAGCGGCGAACACACGGGCGACCTTCGCGGCGGGTGCGGTAACGACCTGGGCGATCTTCGTCGCCGGGGCGTTGACCAGACCGATGAGCTTGGCGCGCAGCTCGTCGAGGCTCGGCATCGAGGCAAGCGCCTTGATCCCGGCTTCATCGAGCACGACCGCACCCATCGAACCGCCGACGATTTCGAGCTTGTCGTTCGACTTGGCGAAATCGACAGCGGCCTTGGCAGCCGCGACCGGGTCAGTCGACCAGGCCAGCCCGACCGGGCCGGTGAGCATGTCACCAAGCCCGACATAGTCGGTGTTTTCGAGGGCGAGATTGGCGAGACGGTTCTTCGCAACCTTATAAGTGGCGCCAGCTTCGCGCATCTTCAGACGCAGGGCGGTGGACTGAGCCACCGTCATGCCGAGGTTGCGGGTGACGACCACCACGGAAACCTCGTTGAAGACCGCATTGAGCTGGGCAACCGCGTCGGCTTTCTGCGAACGATCCATGCCATACTCCTTCACAT
>RDXA01000305.1 GCA_004292705.1 Sphingomonadales bacterium
GCCGATGGCAGCGCTGACGGGCGAGGGCCTTGCCGACCCGCGCCTCGACCTCAAGATCTGCGATGTCGCCGCGCTGATCGACGATGCCAATGATGGCACCTGCGCCAAATTCGATGCGATCCTGCTCGATGTCGACAATGGCCCGGACGGGATCGTGCGCGATGCCAACAACCGCATCTATTCGCGCACCGGCCTTGCCAAGGCGCGCGATGCGCTCAAGCCCGGCGGGATTCTGGCGGTGTGGTCAGCCGGGCCCGACCCGGCGTTCCGCAAGCGGCCGTATGATACCGGGCTGACGGTCACCGAGTGGAATGTCCGCTCGCGCCCGAACAACAAGGGCGCGCATCACATCATCTGGTTTGCGCAGAAAGCCTGACGCGCAGCCACAGCCAGCGCTTTCCTACAGGGCTGGCACGCGGAATAGTGCCGCGCATGACTGCCCATGCACACGTTCCCGCTTGCTGTCCGCGCACCGGCCAGGCTTGTGCGCGGTCATGCGGAGACCGGATTTCGTTTTCTGGGCTGTGTCTCAAGTGTCTCCGGCTTCAGCCAACCACCGTTCAAACTGAACGGATGGTGGGCCGAATCAGGCACGGAGCAGGGTGGTCAGCGCCCCCGTTAACGGACGCGCGGCCCGCCAAACGGCAGCGGCGGGGGCGGACGGCGCACACCGCGCGGCAGCTGGGCCTGATAGGCTCGCCCGCAATGGTCGACGCAATAGGGAAAGCCCGGGTTCACCTGCTCGCCGCAAAAATGGAAATCGGGTTCGCCCGGATGGCCCATCGGCCAGCGGCACACCTTGTCCGACAGATCAAGCAGGCTGGTCTTGCCCGCAATCTCGGGGCTCGGCTTGGCCGGGACCAGACGGCGCGGGGGGGCTGGCGGGATCGGGGCCTGCTGATCGCCGGGGCCCTGACGCAGGAAGCCGCCGGGGCCGACCGAGACGATCTTGGGCAGATCGGCAGCAGGTGCGGCGGATGCGGTCTGCGCGGGCGGAGCGTTGTCGCCCGGAGCCTCGCTGCGGGCGGGCTGAGGGGCAGCGCGCGAGGTCGGCCGGTCGGACAGGTCAGCCGGGGCGCTGCCGCGATCAACCGGCCCGGCAGCGCGGGTTGGTGCCGCCACGGGTGCCACCGGCTTCTTGGCCGGCGCGGGTGCCACCTTCTTCTTCTCGTTGGCCTTGACCGGGGAGGGACGTGCCTTCAGCCCAAGCCGGTGCGCCTTGCCGATCACTGCATTGCGGCTGACGCCGCCGAGTTCGGTGGCAATCTCGCTGGCAGTCGCGCCGCCTTCCCACATCTTCCTGAGCGTTGCGATGCGCTCGTCCGTCCAGCTCATATGATCTACCTGTTCCTCTGTGCGGCGTAAGTGCAGTCGGCGGATGCTTGTCAGACCAAGGCTTGGAGCCTAGGCACCGCAGCCATGGCTGACCACCCTCTTGCAAACCCGTCCGGCAATGGCGCTCCCGTGACCGAATTGACGGCGGATGACAAGACCGGCGGGAGCTTCCGGTTCACCCCGCGTGGTGTGCCCGTGATCACGGGCGTCAATCGCGTGGGGTTGCTTGCCCTCTATATGAAGGAGGTGCGCCGGTTTCTCAAGGTGCAGACGCAGACGATCTGGGCACCGGCCTTCACCACGCTGCTGTTTCTGGTCATTTTCACCGTCGCGCTGGGCCGTCAGGGCCGCGAGGTGCTGGGCGTGCCATTTGCCAGCTTCGTCGCGCCCGGGCTGATCGTGATGGCGATGATGCAGAACGCCTTTGCCAATTCCAGTTTCTCGCTGCTGTCGGGCAAGATGCAGGGCACGATCATCGATCTCCTGATGCCGCCACTCTCGCCCGGGGAGTTGATGGTCGGAATTCTGGCTGCGGCGATCACAAGGGCAATTGCGGTGGGATTCACCGTGGCGCTGGCGATGGCACTGTGGCCGGGCGTGTCGCTGGCTCCCGCGCATCCCTGGGCGATCATCTGGTTTGGGCTGATGGGATCGCTGATGCTGGCGACAGTCGGCCTTGCCACGTCGATCTGGGCGGAAAAGTTCGATCACAACGCCGCAGTGACCAACTTCATCATTGCGCCCCTCTCGCTGTTGTCGGGCACCTTTTACGTGATCGACAACCTTGATCCGGCCTTCCAGTGGGTGAGCCGGTTGAACCCGTTCTTCTATGTGATCTCGGGTTTTCGCTACGGCTTTTTGGGCGCAAGCGACATCGGGTCGGAGGCCGCGGTGGTCTTTGCCGCTGCGGGGCTGTTGGCACTCAACGCAGGTCTGGCTGCGGCGGTGTTCGCTATGCTGCGCAGCGGCTGGAAATTGAAAAACTGAATGAAATCAGTGCGTCAAAGAGCGCCGCATCCGGTAGCGACCGTCCTTGAAACTGTCGAACAGCTGGCGCACGGTCGGGTGATCGACAGGGCCACCTTCGGGATCAGCAACGAGATTGCCCTGGCTGACATAGGCGACGTAGGACGAGTCCTCGTTCTCTGCCAGCAGATGATAGAACGGCTGATCCCGCCGCGGACGGAGGTCTTCGGGGATCGATTGGAACCATTCCTCGGAATTGGCAAACACCGGATCTATGTCAAACACCACGCCCCTGAAGGCGAACAGGCGGTGACGGACAACATCGCCGATACCGAAGCGAGCCCGTGTCTGGCGCGGCGCGACGATCGTGCGCCCGGCTTGGCTTGAGAAGAACTCTGCGCGTTCCATGCGTCGCAATATGGGCCTTTGGCGTTCCAAGACAAGCGCCGCGGTTTTACGCTTGCGAGATATGCCCACATTTTGTGCGTTTACAGGTCTTGGCAAGCCTAAAGGCTTAGGCTAACCGGCGCGCTTCTTGTCGCCCAGCCGCCCTCGACCAGGTGGCTCTGACTGAGCGCGACGGGCCTCGCGGAGAGGTGGCAGAGTGGTCGAATGCGCCGCACTCGAAATGCGGTTTACCGGCAACGGTAACGTGGGTTCGAATCCCACCCTCTCCGCCAATACCATCGGGACGGAACATATTTGAGGCGGACCATCGCCTACTGCGCTTAACGAGCTGATTCTGAGCTGTCCTCTGTTCCGCATTTGACGGCCTCGGAACCGCCTACTCGATCAGCACGAACGGCGCCCAGATCGAGGGCGAGGCGGCGCCGGGCAGGTCGCTTGCCGCAATCAGTGCCAGTTGGGCTTGACGCAGCGCTTCGCTGCGTTCCGTTCCTGCGGCGGCCGCTGTGACGGTCGCGACGCTCAGCCGGGCGGCGGCATCATCGCGCACCGGCCAGTGCGACAGCAGCAAGGTTCTTGCACCGGCAAGCTGAAAGGCCCGCGCCAGGCCGCTGTAGGTCGCGTTTCCGGGCCCGTCGCCTGCTGCAGTGTTGCAGGCCGAGAGAATGATCCAGTCTGCCGCCAGGCGGAGCCGGGCAATTTCGCTGGCGGTCAGCAACCCGTCGTCACCGGCCGTCGTCGTCCCGGATTGCGCTTCCGCCCCAGCAAGCCCGCCCGGGGTCATCACCAGCGCAGGTTGATCGAGCCCGGCAATCTGCCCCCCGACCAGCCCGTGCGTGGCGAAGGCAAGGATGCGGTAATCGCTCAGACTGGCGGTGCGCACAGCCGCTTCGGTTGCTGCGGCGCCCGTCAGCAGCAAGGTGCCTTCGCCCGGAAAGGCCGCACTGAGCGCCTCAAGCTCCTCGCGCGCGCCGGGCAAAGAGGGCAGGGCGCGGATGGTCTCGACATCGATCGCCATGCCGCGCAGGCCCGCGCGGGTGGCTGGCGGCGGTGCCAGTTGGGGCGCACCGATCCCGGCAAACCGGCGGGTCGGTGCGGCGCGTGAAGGCGGGCGCACACCGAGACCGGCGCTCATAGCAATGGCATGATCGCGGATCAGATAGGCCGGCAGCTGGCCGTCTTGCGGCGGCTCGGAGACCAGCACC
>RDXA01000306.1 GCA_004292705.1 Sphingomonadales bacterium
ATCACCGCCTGCTCGTTGCGCTTGACCTCGCGCGCCACCGATCCCGCCGTTTCGCGCCCGTCGCGCCAAGCGAGCAGGGCAATGCGCTCGCCGATGGCGGTCAGGTCTGCGGCGTCGGGGATGGCTTGGATGGCGAGGATCATCCTCGCCCCTTTAGCGCCGGCGCACGCCTTCCGCCAGCAGGCGGTTGACCCCGGCCGCGACGTCCTCCGGTCGCATTTCCAGCCCCCCGCCCCACACCACATAGCGCAGGCCGACGAACACATTCATCCCCATCACCGCCCACGCCTCCAACTCGTCCAACCCGTCGCGGAATTCGCCCGCAGCTGCCCCGGCGCGCAAACGGTCGGCGATCCGCGCCGCAATGGTTTCATAGTGCTGGCGATAGCTGGCCGGATCGACAAATTCCGCCTCGTCGATGATCCGGTAAATCTCCTTGTGCTCGGCGGCGAAGCGCAGGAACGCCGCCAGCGCCGCGCGCTCGATCTCGAGCGCGCCCATGCCGTCATGCAATGCCGAGCGAGCGCTGGTGCGCACCTTCTCGCTCATGTCGGCGACCAGCGCCCGGAACAGCGCGTCCTTGCTGTCGAAATAGGTGTAGAAGCTGCCCAGCGCCACGCCCGCGCGCCGGGTGATCGAGCTGACCGAGGCCTCGTGAAAGCCCTTCTCGCCAAACTCCTCCGCCGCCGCATCGAGCAGCTTGCGCAAGGTCCGCCGCCCGCGCTCGGTGCGCGGGGTCTTGGCGTCGCCGCACACCGCGTCGGCGACCTCGGCTTCAGGGTCCCGAGTGTTGCTCATCAGCATCTCCCTCCACGCTTTCGGTAGGGCGCGCAAGGGCCACGCACAAGTCTAAACTTGAAAGGTGGTTCACCTTTCAATAATGGTGTCGGCATAAGAGGGCCAGGAGAGGAAATCTTACGATGAAAACGACACTTTGTGCGCGCGCGCTGCTGCTTGCCGGTTGCGCCAGTCTCGCCACCTTCGCCGCACCGGCTGCGGCGCAGGACACTGCCGCTGACGTGGCCGAGGAGGCCGAGACCGCCGAAGACGATGGCACGATTTACGTCACGGCCCGCCGCCGCGAGGAACGTCTGATCGATGTGCCGCTCTCGGTCACTGCGATCTCGGGCGAAGACCTGTTGCAGCAGGGCGTGCAGGACATCGTCGCCGTCGCCCAGCAGGTGCCCAACGTCACGCTCGAAGTGAGCCGGGGCACCAACACCACCCTCACCGCCTTCATCCGCGGCGTCGGCCAGCAGGACCCGGTCGGCGGGTTCGAGGCCGGCGTCGGCCTTTACGTCGATGATGTCTATCTCAACCGTCCGCAGGCGGCCGTGCTCGACATCTACGAGGTCGAGCGCATCGAAGTCCTGCGCGGGCCGCAGGGGACGCTCTACGGGCGCAACACCATCGGCGGCGCGATCAAGTATGTCACCGCCGAGTTGCCCGACGAAACCAGCGTCAAGATCCGCGGCACCTATGGCTCCTATGATCAGGCCGATCTGATCGTCAGCGCCTCGACCCCGATTTCCGACAGCTTCAAGATCGGCGTGGCCGGCGCCCGCCTGTCGCGCGGCGGCTTCGGCGAGAACCTCACGCTCGGCACCGAGAACTACAACCGCGATGCATGGGCCGCGCGTGGGACCATCGAGTTCGACAGCGGACCGGTGTTCATCCGGCTCTCGGGCGATTACATCAAGGACAATTCGCTCGCGCGTCAGGGCCACCGCCTGATCCCGAGCCTGCTGACCCGCCAGCCGGTGCTGGGCGACGTGTTCGACACCCGCGCCGGGCTCAACATCGTCGATCAGGAGGTCGAAGCCTATGGCGGAGCGCTCAACATCGCCATCGAGCTGAACGACACGATCACCATCAAGTCGATCACCGGCTACCGCGAGGACAGCTCGACCACCCCGATCGACTTTGACAGCCTTGCCGCCGCCGATCTTGATGTGCCCGCAATCTATGCGAACGACCAGTTCAGCCAGGAATTCCAGCTGCTCTACGAAAGCGAAAACCTGTCGGGCGTGCTGGGCTTCTATTACCTCGATGCCAACGCCTTCACCGCGTTCGACGTGGCGCTGTTCACCACGGTGGCCGGACTCACCGCGCAGACGCTGGGCGATGTCAACACCAAGACCTGGTCGGTCTTCGGCGATTTCACCTATGACCTGACCGACACGATCAGCGTCTCGGTGGGCGGGCGTTACACCAACGACAAGCGCACCAGCCAGGTGCTGCGCACCACCTTCCTCGGCGGGTTCTCCAACCTGTTTGGCGGCACCGGCGCACCGCTTGCGGTGACCAGCAATTTCAATGGCAGCGCCACCTTCAAGGATTTCAACCCGCGCGCCTCGATCAGCTGGCAGCCCAATGCCGACCACAACCTGTATTTCACCTATTCGCAAGGGTTCAAGGGCGGCGGCTTTGACCCGCGCGGCCAGACCACCGCGTGCCGCAATGCCCGCGGCGGTGCCTGCACCCCGCAGGAGGTGTTCGACTTCATGGCGTTCGACCCCGAAACGGTCGACAGCTTCGAACTCGGGTGGAAGGCCTCGCTGCTCGATAACCGGCTGAACATCAGCCTGGCCGGCTTCATCGCGCAATATACCGACGTGCAGATTCCCGGCTCGGTCGGCTTCGACGCCAATGGTGACGGGGTGAACGAAAGCTTCATCGGCATCACCTCGAACGCCGCCGATGCCGATGTCAGCGGGATCGAGTTCGAAGGCAAGGCGCTCGTCGGCAAGGACTTTGCCGGTGACGGCAGCCGCTTCAGCATCAACTGGTCGCTGGGCGTGCTTGATGCCAAGTTCAACACCTTCATCGACGCCTTCGGCCGCGATGTGGCGAACCAGCGGGTGTTCCAGAACACGCCCGACATCACCGCGCATATGGGCTTCAACATGGGCCTGCCGGTGGCGAGCGGGATGCTCGATTTCATCGGCCTTGCCTCGCTGCGGTCGGATGCGAGCCAGTTTGAAGTGCCCAACCCCTTCCTCGATCAGGATGGCTTCGTGCTGGTCGATGCAAGCATCGTCTACACTGCCGACAGCGGGCTGTGGTCGCTCGGCGTCCACGGCAAGAACCTGTTCGACAAGGAATACATTGTCGCAGGCTACAACTTTGTGGCAGGCGGTAACCCGCCGGGCACGCCGTTTGTCTCGACGCTCGGGCGTGAAGGCACGCTGACCGGCTTCTATGGCGATCCGCGCCGGGTGTTCGTGACCGCGCAGATCAATTTCTGACGCGGCATCTCCCCAAGGGGGCGGCCGCCTCTGATCTGCCACCGCCGCCCCCTTCCCTCTTTCCTTGGGCTTGCCGAGCGGGCATAGGCGCGGGCCATGCACGATATCCGCTTTATCCGAGAGAACCCGGAAGCTTTTGACGCTGGTCTGGCGCGGCGGGGGCTGCCTCCGCAGGCCGATGAACTGATTGCGCTCGACGAAGACCGCCGCGCCGCGGTGACCGAGGTTCAGGTCGCGCAATCACGCCGCAACGAGGCGAGCAAGCTGATCGGCGCGGCGATGGCCAAGGGCGACCGCGAGGGTGCCGAGGCGATCAAGGCCGAGGTCGCGGCCCTGAAGGACCAGATGCCCGCAATGGAGGCCCGCGCCGAGGAGCTGGCGGCGCAGCTCAAGGGTAAGCTCGAGATCATCCCCAACCTGCCGGGCGCGGATGTGCCTGATGGCGCTGGTGAGGAAGACAACGTCGAAATCAGCCGCTGGGGCACCCTGCGCACCTTCGACTTCACCCCCCGCGAACACGCCGACATCGCCCCTGCCCTCGGCATGGATTTTGAAACCGGCACGCGGCTTTCCGGCGCGCGCTTCACC
>RDXA01000307.1 GCA_004292705.1 Sphingomonadales bacterium
GCGGTGCAGGACTGGTATCTGGCGGTCTATGCCGATGCCTTCGAATGGGTCGAGCTCCCCAATGTTGCAGGCATGGTGCTCTATGCCGACGGCGGCAGGCTCGCGACCAAGCCCTATGCGGCGTCCGGCAATTACATCAATAAGATGTCCGATTACTGCGGCAAGTGCCGCTACAAGGTCGCGCAGAAGACCGGGCCGAATGCCTGTCCGTTCAACCCGCTCTACTGGCACTTCATGGATGCCAACCGCGCGCGGCTGGAAAGCAACCACCGCATCGGGCGAATCTATGCGACGTGGGACC
This sequence comes from Sphingomonadales bacterium, assembly GCA_004292705.1. GTDB lineage: Bacteria > Pseudomonadota > Alphaproteobacteria > Sphingomonadales > Sphingomonadaceae > Erythrobacter. Next base: position 302 of record RDXA01000307.1, read on the forward strand.
GGATGGGCGAGGCCAAGCAGCGCGAATATCTCGAAAGCGCGGAAAAGTTTCTCGACTCTCTCGAACCCGCGCGCGAAGGCTGGGCCAGAAACGCTGAAGCCAACTGATCGGGAGACTTAGTGCCATGCTGACCATCCACCACCTGCGCCTGTCGCAATCCGAACGCATCGTCTGGCTCGCCGAGGAGCTGGGGATCGAATACGACTGCAAGCTTTACACCCGCCGCACCGACAACCGCTTGGCGCCCGATGAATACAAGGCGCTGCACCCGATGGGCATCGCCCCGGTGATCACCGATGGCGACCTGGTGCTGGGTGAGAGCGGCGCGATCATGGACTATATCGTGGCGAAGTATGCGCCCGATACGGCGTTGGTTCCCGGCGTCGATCACCCCGACTTTGCCGACCACCTGTTCTATCTCCACTGGGCCAATGCGACCTTCATGACCAATGGCATGATGGCGCTGGTCGCGCAGTTCATGGGCGCGACCGAGTTGCCCGCATTCGTGGCCGACCGCGTGGCGAAAGGCTGGGGAATCGTCGAAAAGCGGCTGGGCGAGGCAGAGTATTTCGGCGGCGCGCAGCTGACGACCGCGGACATCATGATGGGCTTCCAGCTGACCACCAGCCGCGCAATGAGCGGGATGAGCATTGACCACCTGCCGAACCTCAAGGCCTACCTTGCGCGCATCGGCGAGCGCCCGGCCTATCAGCGCGCAATGGCCAAGTGCGAGCCGGGGATGCCGCCGAAGCTTGATTGAGCGGAGGAAGGATCGAAGCGATGACCCGCCGCCCGGCTCGACCCCTTGCCCGTCAGAGCCTTCTGATCGCAGCGGCGACGACCCTTGGGCTCGTCGCCGCCTGCAAGCAGAATGCAGGCCCCGCCCTGACCGACACGTCCTCGCCCGCGGCCGTCGTGGCGGAAACGGCCTTCGCCCCGCCCGCGCTCGACACCATTCCCCAAGGACCGCAGGGCGACGCGATCCGGCGCGGGCGCGAATTGTTCCTCAACACCGGCACCGCCGCACCGCGCTACGTCGGCAGCGGGCTGAATTGTCGCAATTGCCATCTCGACGAGGGGCGCAAGGCCGATGCCTCGCCGATGTGGGCCGCGTGGGGGATGTATCCCGCCTACCGCACCAAGGACGACCGGATCAGCACCATGCAAGACCGCATCCGCGGCTGCTTTGTTTATTCGATGAACGCGCAAATCTCGCCCGCCGGCACGCCGCCGCCCTATGGCGACGATATCTACCGCGATCTCGAGACCTATTTCGCCTGGCTCGCCACCGGCGCGCCAGCGGGACAGGAGCTGAAAGGACGGGGCTTCGTCACCGTCGCCAAGCCCGCCATGGCTCCCGATCCTGCGCGCGGGCGGATCGTCTACGAGGCAAAGTGCAGCACCTGCCACCAGCCCGATGGCGCTGGGCTGCGCAATCCCGACGGAACCTATGCCAATCCCCCCTTGTGGGGTGCGCGCTCGTTCAATTGGGGCGCAGGGATGGCCAAGACCGCCAATGCCGCGGGCTTCATCAAGGCCAATATGCCGCTTGGGCAGGACAACAGCCTCACCGACCAGCAAGCCTGGGATGTCGCCGCCTATGTCACCAGCCGCGAACGCCCCCGCGATCCGCGCCAGACCGGCAGCATCACAGAAGCCCGCCAGCGTTTCCATGCCAAGGGCGATTTCTACGGCCAGACGATCGACGGCGACCTGCTGGGCGACGGGAAATAGCTCGCCAGCGAGCCGTCCGCCGCGATCACCCGGTGGCAGGGGATCAGCGCCTTGCGATTACTCACCCCTCACCCCTCACCCTTCCAGCGCAGCCTGCGCGCTTTTCGCCACTCCGGCCATCGCCTGCCGCCATGGCGCGGGGCCATAGCTGATCCGTGCCACGCCGATGGCGCCAAGCTCGCGGTTGGGGATCATGCCGTCCAGCCGCATGATGTTGAGCGGCAAAGCCACCGCGCGCGCCAGCTCTGCTATCAGTGCCGGATCGCTCAGGCCCGGCGCGAAGAAGCAGCCTGCCCCGGCCTTGTGATAGATCGCGGCGCGCGCAATCGCCTGCTCCAGCAGCTCGGGCCGGTTGGGGTCCTCGCCTGCCATCAGGGGGCCAAGAAAAACATCGGTGCGCGCATTGACGAACAGGCCAGGGGCGTCCGCGGCCGCGATCCGTTCCGCCTGCTGCTCGGCATCGCGCAGGCCTGCCCCGGCCGAACCGCGATCTTCAAGATTGCAGCCGATGGCCCCTGCATCAACCAGCGCGCGGGCATTGTCGGCGACAGTGGCGAGCGCCTCGCCGTAGCCTGCTTCGAAATCGACGCTGAGCGGCAGATCGACCGCGCGGCTGATGCTGCGCGTGGTCTCCAACAACGCCGCGAAGGGAAGCTCTTCGCCATCATCAAACCCCTGCGCCGCGGCGAGCGAGAAGCTGCCGGTGGCAATCGCCTTGGCCTTGGTGCTGGCCACGGCGCGCGCGCTGCCCGCGTCCCAGATGTTGAACAGGATCAGCGGATCGGCGCTGTCATGCAGCGCGGCAAACTGGTCTTTAGTCATGGTGCCCCTCCCGCCTGAGCAACTCCGCCTTGATCTTGAGACCATAGGCATAGCCCCCGAGCGAGCCATCCGCCGCGATCACCCGGTGGCAGGGGATCAGCACCGCGACATTGTTCGCCCCGTTCGCACCGCCAACCGCGCGGCTGGCCTTGGGGTTGCCGAGCACGGCGGCGAGATCGCCATAAGAGCGCGTCTCGCCCACAGGGATGCGGCGCAGTTCTTCCCAGACGCGCTGCTGGAAGGCGGTGCCCTTCACGTCGATCGGGATTGCGGCGCTGCCCGGCCCCGGCTGTTCGACCGCTGCGACGACCTCGGCAAACAGGGCCCGGAAGTCCTCGCCCGCTGCCACCAACTCGGCCCGCGGAAACCGCGCCCGCAATTCCTCCTCGCCCTCACCGAAGGCAAGACAGCACACGCCCTTGCTCGTCGCCGCCACCAGCATCGGCCCCAGCGTTGTCGGCAAGACCGCCCAATGCACCACGCGGCCCGCGCCGCCCCTGCTCCAGTCGCTCGGGTTCATGCCCAGCCTGCCTTTCGTTTCTGCGTAGAACTGTTTGGGCCCGGCATAGCCTGCCGTCGCAAGGGCATCGCCCACTTGTAGCCCGGTTGTAAGCGCCTCTTGCACACACTGTTCGCGCAGCGCGCGGGCATAGGCGGCAGGCGACATGCCGACAGTCCGCTTGAACAGGCGCTGGAAGTGGGTGGGGGCATAGCCGGTCAGTTCGGCCAGCTGGTCGAGCGTCATTGCACCGTGCTCCCGGATCGCTGCAAGAGCGGCCAGCACGCAAGCCTCCTCGGCGCTCTGCGAAGAGGGTGAGCAGCGCTTACAAGGCCTTAAGCCTGCCTCCTCAGCCTCGGCTGAACCGGGGTAGAAGCGGACGTTCTTGCGCAAGGGCGCCCGCGCCGGGCAGGACGGGCGGCAATAGATCCCGGTCGAATGGACTCCGGTCACGAATGATCCG
>RDXA01000347.1 GCA_004292705.1 Sphingomonadales bacterium
AACAGCGCCTGCGGGCGGATTGTGATGCGGAACTGCACCCCGCGATCCTGCAGATCGCGCGAGCCGACCTGCGGCGCGTCCACCAGCCCATAGGCATAGGTGATGCGGGCGCTGATGGCTTCTGACGGCACCCATTCCAGTCCAGCGCCGACACTCGCCAACTCGCGCGGATTGGGCTGCTGATCGCGGGCATTGCCGATCAGTGCGCCATCGGCAAAGATCGCAAGTCCAAAGCCACCCGGATTGAACCCGCCCGACGTCCGGCTTCGCCCGCCCAGATTGACGGGCTGATACAGCTCGACCGATCCGATCGCCGCGCGATCGACCAGAGCCAGCGTTTCACGATAGCCCCGCACCGAAAACTCGCCGCCCGCTGCCACCCGCTCACCGGAATAGAGCAACCCGCTCGACCATTGGCCGGTAAACCGCAACCGCAGTTCCAGGCCCTGCTTGGTGAGCCGGCGCGCGTGACTGGCCTGCAGCAGAACCGCGCGAAAGTCGGTTTTCGGAACCCGCTGGAGGATGGCTGCGGCATCCTGCGGATTGGTAGGCACCACCCGCGAACCATCGAGACCGAGGGTAAAGGTGAGCGAGGCAGCGGTGACCTGGCTTGTGCTGCGCACCACCCAGTCCGACAGCAAGCGCAAGGCCGTGTAGTGCGTCCGCCCGTTGACCGCGCCGGGTGCAAAGGAAAAGGGCTCGCCCAGCAGGAACGTGGTGGATTCGCGGTGCGCTACACGCGCCCCGATGCTGAAGCTGCGGGCCGCCTTCCAGCCTCCGCCGGGCTTGGGCATCAGCGGGCTGGAAGTCAGAAAGCGGTTGAAGCCGCCCTCGATATTCCAGTCCCGCGCACTGATGTCGAGCGGCAGCAGCGGGCGGTCGACCACTGATGCAAGGTTGTAGCCGCCGCGCACAACCAATTGGGTCCTCGGATCGATAAACGGTGCCTGATAGGCTGCCGAAACGTCTGGCTGTCCGGCGGTAAGGCCCAGTTCGGCGCTGAACATGTCGCCCGCAGTGAGCAGGTTGCGCACGGCACCGCCTGCCGCAAACCGCTCGCTCCCGATGGCGGGCGCGCGGCTATTGGCGTAGCCGGTGTAGAAATCGAACCGCTCGGCCGGATCAATTGTCAGGGCAAGCGAGGCCTCGCCAGGCCGTGCCCCGGGCCGCAAGTCGGCGCGCACGGTGGAAATTGCGGGGTTCTCCGCCAGCGCACGAAAAGCGCGCTCCACCTCCAGCGCATTGAGCGGAACCTGCTCGGCTGTGTCCATCCGGCGTGCGACATAGGCCGCAGTAAGGCCTTGCGGCCCGCGCTCGCTCCAGCCGATCTCCAGCGCCGGTCTGCCGTCCGCTGCAATCAGGCGCCCGTGTATCAGCTCAAGTTGCAAGGTTCCGCCATCGGCGAGCTGCGATTGACCGATGCGGACGCCTGAGTTGATGAAGCCGTTGCGAACGAAGGCGAGGTTGATGAGCTGAATGAGGCCGGTCAGCCGGTCCACCGGAACCCGCGGACCGATCAGGCCATTGCGCGCGAACTGGGCCTTGACCCAGTCGCCATCGAAACCCGTGTTCCCCGGCGCAGCAAGCGACAGGTTGGCCACGGCATCGCTTTCCGGCACCCAGCCGGGCTGCGGCAGGGCCGTGCCAGAGCCGCCGCTGACGGCAACATCGCGCAGGATCACGCCCTGGCTATATCCATCGGTCCGGGCCACCGGTTCGGCCACGGGAGGCGCAAGCGGCGGAGCCGGCTCGGCATAGGCGGGACTGGTCGGCGCGCCAGCACCCGGCCCGGTGCGATCGCGCAGCGGCTCGGGACGATCCTGCGCGCTCGCAACGCTGGCACCAAAGGCGGCGGCCAGCACCAGGGCCGGGAAGGAAACGGAGCGGGCCAGACCTGATCTACCGCGCACAGAGTGTCTGGCCAGAGGTATCGTCCATGACGATCGGGCGTTCGCCGGTTGTTGATGGCATGACCATCGCCGTATTCGGCCCGAATGCCCGCAGGTTGAGCTGGTTGGTCCCGCCACGCCGGTTGCCCGCGCATTGTCCGCGCAACACCGAGGACGCATCAAGGAAGGAGAGATCAACCTGCTCTGCCCCGGTCGAAAGGTCCCCGACCTGGCTATCGAGCAGCAGCGAACCATTCACGGACAGCAGGTTGAGCCGGTCAGCCGAGCGGATGAAGAAGCCGGACTGGATCAGCACATCGGCTCCCGATGCCTCGCCCAATGCGAGGATCTGTCCCCCGTCCGACAGGATCAGATAGGGACTGGCGATCGTGATGATGCCCCCGGTGCCAGGTCCGGACGAGGTTGTGATCACACCCGAACGGGTCGCGCCGCGCAACAGCAGAACCCCGTTAGTGGGGAACAGCAGTGAGATGTCACCTGCCACTCCGGCGAGCGAATTGGTCGAGATTGCGCCGCCGTCCAGCAGTTCGATGCGATTGGCCTCGACCGTGATTGCCCCAGCATCGCCCCCGCTGCGCGAGATGTTCTCGCTGATTACCGCCGCGTCCTCGCCCTGCACAACCAGACGATCGACGAGGAGGTTGATCCGGCCTGCCGGTCCGGGACTGGCAGAGCTGCTCTCGATCCGTCCGCCGTTTATCAGCGTGATCGTGTCGGCGGCGATGATGATGTCTCCCGCCTCCCCATCGAGCGTTCCGGTCGCCCCCGAAGCGATCTGCCCGCCATCGAGCAGCAGCGAGCGTGCGGTGATCTCGATGAAGCCGGCAAAGGCGGCATTGGCAACATTGGTGCTGATCGCCGGACGCGACGAAGGCCCGAGGACGATGCGGTTTGCATCGATCGAAATGCTGCCCGCATTGCCTGTCGCATTTGGGCCTGTCTGCGAAGATGTGATCCTAGCGCCGCCGGTGATCGTCAGATCGGGCTTAACACCGTCCAGCTGGCCAATAACAATGTTTCCCGCCTGACCGCTGGAAAGGGTTTCCGAGGAGATCTCAGCGCCGCTACTCATGGTGATGGTTCGGGCGTTGATCGCGATTTGTCCGGCCCGGCCTTCGGCAAAGGTCGAAGTGGTAATCTCGCCGCCGTTCCTGAGGTCCACGCTCGCGGCATCGATTAACACCGCTCCGGCCTGACCGCTACCGAATGACGAGCTGTTGATCAGTCCGCCATCAATCACAAGGCTATCAGCCTCCACCGACACGAAGCCGGCATCAGCCGCGCCTTCGGTGACCGAAGAGATTTCGCTGCCGGTTTCGATACGGATCGCGCCACCCTTCACAAACACCAATCCGCCGCCGCCGCTGTCAGGGCCAAGCGCGTCGGACTCGATCCGGGAGCCGTTGCGCAGCGTGATCGTGTTCGCAGTGATGTCGAGCAGCCCGCCGAAGCCCAACCCGAAATTGGAGGAAGAAATCCGCGCGCCGTTATCCATCGCAATCGTCTGCGCCGTAAGCGCGATGAAACCGGCCGATCCCGTTGCAAACAGTTCCGCCTCGGCTGCGATCACCGCCTCGTCCATCGTCAGCGAACCGACATTGATGGTCATATCGCCGCCATCACCGCTGCCGAAGGTGGTCGTTTCGATGATCGCGCCCGAGGCCATCGTCATGACATCAGCCATGATATCGATCGAACCGGAGTCGGACTGGCCATAGGCCGAAGAAATGATCGAGGCCCCGCCCGATAGCGAAAGGAGCCCGGTGCGGATGCGGATTGCCCCGGCATTGCCGGTCGCCCCATCCAGCGCCTGGCTGCTGATCTGGGCCGTGTCTGACGCAAAGATACGCAGGGCATCAATATCCACATCTCCGGCATCCCCGGCGTCAGGGGCGAAGCTGCCAAGAAAGGTGATCTGTGTGCCCGCAGGCGTGCCGCGCAGCACCACATCGCCGGCCAGCACGCGCATCCCGGCTGCGGGACGGTCGTTGGAGTCGGACGCCAGAATGGTATCGGTGACCGCCAGCCTTCCGGCATTGATCCTGACCAGCCCGTCACGCACGGCGTTGGGCTGGACGCTGATGAAGCTGTTGTCGGACGATACGGTTCCTGCTCCGGATCGCACGGCAAGCGGATCAGCCAGTGCAAGTGTGCGTGTGGCATTACCGAGGGCAATCAGATCAAGGCTGCCGGTGATGAATTCCGCTCCGGTGATGGCGATATTGGCTGCACTGAACGCAAGGCCGGTGTTGCGCCCGACAAATCCCGGCCCGGCCCCATTAATCGTGATATTGCCCTGACCGCCGAGGAACCCGAAGGCGGCAGGTGCCGCCATCGAGAACACCGAGCCGCCGGGTGTGGTCACCCCGAACACCTGACCATCGGCAAAGCGCAGGCTCCCGGCGGTCGAGAAATGGGCGATGTTGGGAACCGCAATCTCGGCATTCGCACCGAAGACGATGCCTGCCGGATTGATGAAGAAGAAATTGGCTCCTGCCATCCCGGTGGTCGCCAGTGTGCCGTCGATCGAGGAGGGAACGCCTCCGGTTATCCGGTTGATGATGTTGGCGATGCTTGCCCCGTCGCCGCCGGAGTGGATCCACAGCGCGGTCTCGCCGGTGCCAAGCGAAAAGGCCGAGAAACTGTGGAACAGGTTGTTGCCGACGCGGCGCCCGCCATCGATCGTGGTAACAGAGTCTGCTTCGCTGACCGTAGTCTCGGTCGTTATGGGCGCGGCAGTATCGGGGATGATGACCGTTTGCGCGGCCGCTGGCATGGCCATCACAAGGGCAAGGGCACTGGCCCCGGTGCAGATCGCCCTGCTCATCGCCATCCTCCCAGCAGCGTGAATGCCGCCCAGATTGAAGGATGGGCAAGCTCGCCCGATTGACGGATCAGAGCCAGCTGCGCTGAACGCAGCGCTTCGGCCTTTCCGTCACCAGCGCGATATTGCCCGTAAAACCCCTTCATCAAGGCCACAGTGCCGATGTCGCTGACAGGCCAGAGCGACGCGACCGCGCTTTCCGCACCTGATTGCACGGCTGCCCCGGCCAGGCCCATGCTGGCCAGATCGTCGCCCACTGCGGTCTCGCAGGCGCTGAGCACCAGCAGGTCAAGCTCGTCACCGCGCGCCCGCCCGCTGCCGATCAGCATGCGCAGATCGGCCAGCGGTATCGCTTCGCCATTGGCAACGATGAAGCTGCGGTCAGATCGGCCATTGAAGGCGGCATGGGTTGCCACATGGAGGATGTCGACATTGCCCCGCGACAGTGCGCGGCTGAGGTCGGCGGCCTTGAAATCATCGATCAGCAGCCCGCGCTTGCCCACGGCGGCGGCAGCTTCCTCCCGCGTGCCTTCAAGCTTGGCGAAGGTCCCCGCCGGCAGGGCGACTTCACGTTGCAGCGATACGGCTACCACATTGGGTTCGCGGTTCTCACGATCACGGCCCGGCTGCGAGTAGGCCAGCGCTGGGGCCAGAGCGAGCTGGATGCGTTCAATCAGGTACTGGCCGTCTGCGTCCATCAGCGCCGCAAAGGGCAGAGCGCGCAAGGGCCCGTCGGGAACGATGATCAACGTGCCGCCGGGGGCCAGTTGGCTTTCGATCGGCTTGACCAGCAGATCATAGAGCCCGCGTGCTGCATCCTTCCAGCGTTCATCCCCGCCGACTGTCATCGATGTCACCATGTCATCGACCATGCGTGCAACTTCGGCCCGGGTGACCGGCTGGGCGGTTGCCAGACGATTGAAACGGGCTCCGGCCTCGCCGCCGGAAACGAACAGCAGTTCAACCCGGTCCTGAAGCAGAATGGGATACAGCAGCACTTCTCCGAGCCGCAGCGCTGCCGGATCGACCGGATCGCGGGTCGGCACGCAATTGGCACCAAACGCGGACTGCAACTCGGCCTCGCGATAGGCCTCGACAATGTGCTGCACCCCGGCAATCTGCGCGGGGTCATTGCCTTGTTCGGAGAGCTGGGTGGCCACCGCCGCTTCGAACACGGGCCGCATCTGCAAGGCGAACACCGATTCCTCGGTCAGCGGATCGTTGAGCGGAAGCAGCGGCCGGATGGCCTCCAGCGCGCGATAGGCTTGCAGGATCAGAGCGTTGCGACGCTCTGGCGCGGCCTCGGCCAGCAACATCAACCATTTGGGCATCTGTAACGGCTGGCTGCGTTGCCCTTCAAGAAACACCGCTTCCTGAAACGCCGCAGCGGCCCCGGCCCAGTCACCTGCCGCCAGCAACAGCCGACCATCAAGGGCCGCCGCTTCCGCCAGCGCGCCGCTGTCAGCTAGGTCCGCGGTGCGCAGCGCGATGATCGCCTGCTGCAGCGCGGGGCTCCGCGGTTCGGTGGAAACCAGAGTGTCGGCCAGCCTCCCCGTCAGGATCGCCCGCCGCGCTGGATCACTGACGCGGGCCGCATATCGCAAGCCTTCCACGGCTGCCGCCCCGGCCTCGGCCCGCAGCGATGCAGCCCGGAAGGGGGCAATGGCGATGTCGGAAAGGACAAGACGTGCAAGGCGCAGCTGCGCCAGTGCGGCGCGATCCGGATCATTGCCGGCCGCTGCACGAACCGCAGCGCAGCTTAGGGCCGAGCGAGCCAGAAATCGGCCGATCCCGCGAAGGACCGGAGCCTCGATGGCCCGACATGGATCGTCAGCGCCGGTGTCTCCCGACGTGATCGTCGCAGCCGGTTCGATCACCGCAGGCCGCGCCGCGCCGCGCGTGTTAGTGCCACTGGCACCTTCTCCGACCAGCAGCACCAGGCCGAGTTGATAGGCCGCCCGTGCCTGAACCACACTATCGCCGGAAGCGCGCGCGAGGTTGACGGCGGACGCCAGGAACTGGCGGGCCTCGACCTGGTTGCCGCCCGGATCAAGGCGCATCAATTCGCCGGATGCCGCGCAATACCGCGCCATGATAGCCGCAGGCACGCTTGCTTCGGCGCTCTCGGGAATGGCGAGGAGATCCAGCTCGGAAGGGCCCGCGGTCCCCGACCGGCGGCGATCGGCGGCGGCTTCCGCCCGGGCAGCGGCCCCGGCAACAGCCTCGGCGGACACCAGCGGCGCACCTTCCCCGCCGGAGCGGCACAAGTCGGCCGGACCTGCGGCAATTGCGGGCCCTGCGCCGATAAACAGCGCAACGAGGGCCGCAAAAACGGCGATCAATCTGGTGCTAATTACCGTGTCCCCCTCCGTTGTCGGACACTAACACTGCGTCATCTCATCGTAAAGAACGGTTCATGTTGGGGGGAGCGTCAATCGGGCCGTAACAAGCGGGCCGTAAACGGGTTACTCGGGTGAGAATTTTTGAAAAATCTTTGAATTCAGACCGCTGCTGGTCTTGGCCAGACGCGTGACAACAATTTTGGAAACGCGACGGGATACAGCGTCATGACCCTCGGACGAGTTGCCAGTGAAATACAGATGTCGCTGGCGGACGGCCCCAAGGCTACCGCGCCAGAAGTGGAAGCGGTGATTGAGCAAGTGATGAGGAATACAGCGACAGGCAAAGGCTGGCACCCGATTTTTCATGCTTTTCCTTCGTGGGAAGCCGCCCCATCTTTTCCGGATAGCTGAAAAGATGGTGGGCGCGACAGGGATTGAACCTGTGACCCCACCCGTGTGAAGGGTGTGCTCTACCGCTGAGCTACGCGCCCGTCCCAGGAGCCGTTTGGCCCGGACAGGCGCGCGCCTTTAATAGGGCCTTTCGCGCTTGGCAAGCGCTCGCGGCACATTTAGCCGCCGACCAACCAGGCCAGCAGCGTCATCATCCCTTCTGACCGCTGCAAGGCCGGGTGCGGCCCGGCAGAAACCGCGGGGATGGGAGCGGGGCAGGCGAGGCAGATGGCCTGCACCCCGCGCGCGCGCAGGAGCCGCTCCGCATCGCGGCTGATCCGCGCGGTCAACTGCTCGCTACGCATCGTTGTCATCGCAAAGATATCGCCGTTATGTCCGTTGATGCTGCGGGCGTCGTCTCCCTTGACCAGCTGGCGGATCAGCGAGTCGTAATCAGCCTCACGCTCGCCGAGATAGACTGCGTGCCACTCGCCCTCCTTGGTCCCGACCTTCCCAGCTGCCCAGCCGAGCGCATCGCCGAGGCCGCCGAATTCGTCGACAAGGCCAAGCTGGCGTGCCGTGCCTCCGTCCCACACCTGCCCTTGCGCAATGCCATCGACCTTTTCCACGGGCATCCGCCGTGCCCTGGAAACCAGCGCGAGGAAATCCTTGTAGGTGCCGTTGATCGAGGTCTGGAGCAGGGCGTCCATCTCGGGCGAGAAGCCGCCGACAAAGTCCGGCTGACCCGAGAGCGGCGTGGTGCGATAGCCGTCGGAGGTTACTCCGAGCCTCGCCGCAGCCCGCTCGAAGGTCGCCACCACCGCGAACACGCCGATCGAGCCGGTCACGGTTTCGGGCTCGGCAAAGATGCGATCCCCCGACATTGACACCCAGTAGCCACCGCTGGCGGCGATGTTGGCGAAGGACACGGCAACCGGGATCTTGCGGTCACGGTGGCGCTGGATGGCGCGGCGGATCTCTTCCGAGGCGGTCACCGAACCGCCGGACGAATCGACCCGCACCACCAGCGCGGCCAGATCATCGTCGAGCGCTTCGTCGAGCAAGTCGGCGATCCGCTTGCCTCCGGCAATACCCGGGCCAGCCTCGCCGTCGACAATTTCGCCGGCGATCGTGATGACGCCGATGGCCTTGCCCTGTTTGGGCTGCCCGATATCGGCGAGATAGGCACCAAGCTCGCTGGCGGCATAGCTGCCGGGCAGGTCGCTCCACGGGTCCTTGCCTGCAACCTCGGCAACGCGCGCGCCAAACGCGATCCGGTCACCGAGCTTGTCGACGAGCCCCGCTGACAACGCGGCCTGCGCCATGTCGCCGCCCGAACTTTCGATCCACGCTGCCGGATCGCCTGTGATCTGCGCCAGCGCCAGTTTGGGACGCGCCTTGGCGACATTGGCCTTATACTCTTCCCACAGCGCGCCGTAGAGTCCGCCAATATTCACGCGCGCTTCGTCCGACATCGAGCTGCGCGACCACGGTTCGACGGCCGACTTGAACGCGCCGACGCGATAGATTCGCGCATTAATGCTGAGCTTTTCCAGAAGCCCGACATAATAGAGATTGCTCCCGCCCGGCCCGGCGATCATCGCCATGCCTTGCGGATCGAGCCACACCTCGCTGGCATGCGCGGCCAGCAGCATATGATCGTCGGCATAGCCCATGGCATAGGTCAGCACAGGCTTCTTGGCCTTGCGCACCCGGTCCATCGCTTCGCCGATGTCCTTGAGGTGAACCTGCCCGCCGCCCAAGAAGGTGCTCAGATCGAGCACGACGGCCTTGACCCGCGTGTCAGTCGCGGCGGCATCGAGTGCGCGGACGACGTCGCGTGCGCGGGTCTCACCGACCGGCGCGCTGCGCGTGAGCAGGGCTTCGATCGGGTCGAGTACCGACTTTTCCTCGACGACAATGCCTGCAAGGTCGATGACCAGTGCCCCGTCGCGCACCTCGCCCGGGTTGGGGCGGGCCGAAAGGATGCCGAACAGCGCGACGAAGAACAGCAGCATGAACAGCAGAACAAGGCCGTCCTTTATCCCGACGAGGATCTTCCACACCTTGCCGACGAAGCTCATCTGTTGTCCCTTATGTGTTGGCCCGAGCGATGTAGGGTCTTTGGGCCTCAAGTTCTATCGGAAAGCTTACGCTGCTGGCCCAGCGTCGGATGTGGTTCGACCAAGGGCCTCGCCCGTTGCAGGTTGCCGTTCTTGGCCCTAAGGGCATGGCTTTAATGGCACCGACTGATCCTTCCTCGCTTGCGGGGCGCTTCCCGCCCGGACGGCTGGCGTTTCCGCATCGTGATCTGACCGGGATCGGGCAATTGCAGCGCCACGAGATCCTGTATCTGCTGGACCAGGCCGAGCAGTGGGTTGCGCTCAACCGCCAGAGCACCAAGCATACAGATCTTCTCGCCGGGCTCACCATCATCAACGCTTTCTTCGAGAACTCGACGCGCACGCTGTTGAGCTTCGAGATCGCGGGCAAACGGCTGGGGGCCGACGTCGTCAATATGCATGCGGCCACCTCGAGCGTGAAGAAGGGCGAGACGCTGATCGATACCGCGATCACGCTGAACGCCATGCGTGCCGATGCCATCGTGATCCGCCACGGATCGTCCGGTGCGACCGGGCTGATCGCCGACAAGGTTGATTGCCCGGTGCTGAATGCGGGGGACGGCAGTCACGAGCACCCAACGCAGGCGTTGCTCGATGCGCTGACCCTGCGCCATGCGCTGGCGGAACGGGGCGAGGGGGCGGAGGACTTTACCGGGCTCAAGGTGGTGATCTGCGGCGATATCCTCCACAGCCGGGTCGCACGCTCGAACATTCTGTGCCTGACCGCGCTGGGCGCGAATGTCCGGGTCTGCGCGCCGCCCGCGCTGATGCCCGCCGGAGTCGAGGCGATGGGCGTGGAGGTGCACCACTGTTTTGATGACGCGCTGAAAGGCGCTGAAGTGGTAATGATGCTGCGCTTGCAATCCGAACGGATGAGCGGGCAGTTCATCCCCTCGACACGCGAATATCGCCACCTCTATGGGTTGACGTCCAAGCGGCTGGCGCTCGCCGGGCCCGGGGCGTTGGTGATGCACCCAGGGCCGATGAACCGCGGGGTCGAGATCGACAGCGAAGTCGCCGATCTGGTGGGCCGTTCGCTCATCACCCGGCAGGTGGAGATGGGCGTGGCAATCCGCATGGCCTGCCTCGACATCCTCACCCGCGAGGCGCGTGGGCAGGAGGGGTGGGCGGCATGAAGCAGATGCGCGCACTCACCATCACTAATGCGCAGCTGGTCACGCCAGATGGCGTCATTGCAGGCGGCTTGCGCTGCGCGGACGGTGTGATCACGGCGCTGGGCCCTGATGTCATGGCGCAGGACAGCGATGACATCATCAACGCGCGCGGCAAGCTCGTCGCACCCGGCCTCGTCGATCTCGGCGTCTTCGCGGTCGACAAGCCCGCTTTTCATTTCGGCGGGATCACCCGCGCCGCGTTGATGCCCGACCAGTCCCCTCCGCTCGATCTGCCGAGCCGCGTTGGCTTTATCGCCAAAAGCGGCAAGCCCGATTTGTGGGTCCACCCGCTTGCCGCGGCCACGCGCGCGCTGGAGGGGCGGGAGCTTGCCGAACTGGCGCTGATGCAGGACGCGGGCGCCAAGGGCATCGCCACCGGGCGCCGCTGGATTGCGGATTCAGGCGTGATGCTGCGTCTACTGCAATATGCCGCTATGCTTGACCTCGTGGTTGTCACCCATGCCGAGGATGGCGGGCTGGTCGGAGAAGCGGCTGCCACGGCCGGGGAGATCGCCACTCGGTTCGGCCTCCCAGCCGCCCCTGCCGAGGCCGAGGCGCTTGCCATTGCGCGCGATATGGCGCTGGCCGAGCTGGCGGGCGCGCGGCTGCATATCCGGCAAGTCACCACCGCCCGCGGTTTCGATCTGGTGCGCGCGGCCAAGACGCGCGGTCTTGCCGTTACGTGCGGGATTACTCCTGCGCATTTCATGCTGTCCGATCTTGCGACTTCCGACTTCCGCACCTTCATGCGTCTTTCCCCCCCCTTGCGCTCCGAAACTGATCGCCAGGCCGCGCGCGCTGCAATTGCCGACGGTACGGTTGACGTCATCGCCAGCGGCCATGATCCGCGCGGGCCCGAGGACAAGCGCCTGCCCTTTGCCGATGCCGCACCCGGCATGGCGGGGGCCGAGACCCTGCTGGCAATGGTGCTGGGGCTGGTGCGTGATGGCGTGATCGGCATGGCGCGTGCCTTTGATCTCACTGCCCGCAACCCCGCCAGGTTGCTGGCTGTGCCGGCCGGCGAACTCGCGCCGGGGCTGGAGGCCGATCTCGCGCTGATCAACCCGGATGCGCCGTGGATCATTGATCGCCGCAAAATGGAGGCGACCGCCGACAACACGCCCTTCGATCGTCAGGGCACACAGGGCCGGGTCCTGGGGCTGTGGAAGGGTGGAGTGCAACTGCTCGCTTGAGCCGGGTGCAGTGGGGTATTCAGCGAATACACCTCGCCCACGTCATTTCGTTCCGAACCTGAACGCAGGCATCGCCGACTTCGGCAACAAAACAACTCCCGGACAGCACGGGGCTGCCCGGGAGCAAGGCTTGTTCATTCCTGACGCAGGAAATCTCTTAGCGCGTGCGCGAGGCCATCCGCACGTCACGCTTGATTGCGCCTGCGGGCGGGGTCGAGGCGGCATAGGCAAAGCAGCCGCGCCCGGCCGACTTGACCGTACCGCACATCGCCTTGGCGCTCTGCGGGCCGAAGCCATCGGCGGCAACGCGCCAGAAGGTGCGGCCATTGACGACCGCCTCGGTGATGACCGGCTTATGATCCTTGAGCTGCGGGAACTTGCCCTTGAGCGCAGTCCACCCGCGCTCGGCCTCAACCTTGCTGCTGTAGGAGCCGAGCTGGACGAGGTGCGTGGCGGCGCTCTTGTCGCTGGCGACAGGCGTTGCCGCGGCTGTGGTTGCGGCCATGCGGCGCTGCGATGCGGCGAAGGCCACACGCGGCGCTGCGGGCGCACGGCGGGCGGCGGCGGGAAGCTCCTGCACCACCGGAGCCGACACAAAGCGCACACCAGAGCCCGCGGGCTCAACCGTTTCGATTGCAGGTTCAGGCGCGGCGAAAGCCTGTGAGAAATTGGCGACCGGCGCTTGCTCGGCCGGAGCCGGGGCAGGTTCAGCCATAGCAAGATCGACCTGCGCCTGTTCGGCGGCTTCGGCGACCATCACCTCCTGAGCAGGGAAATTGGCGAGTGCGAGCTGTTGCGGCTGGCCACCATCGGCCCGCGGGGCAACATCGAGCAGGCTGGCGATGCGCTGCTGGAACATCTCGGGCGCCGAGTACGCCGCCCATTGCGAGAGCCGCGCGTCGAGCTGGTCAGCGGGCACATCTTCGGCAGCCATGACCCGAGCAAGGCGCCAGTTGCCGGCGAGCGCATAGGTATAAGCAAGGTTCTGACGCAGCTTGGGCGAGGGGTCGGCGCTTGCCCGCACGGCATTGACCAGCACATGCACACCGCGCTCCGGCTGTCCGGCGAGCGCCAGTGCGAGCCCGAGGTCAGCAGGACCAATGGCCTGCGCATATTCATCAAGGACCGAGACCGCGGCGTTCCCCTGGCCAAGCGCGATCTTGGCCAGCGCGAAGCTCAGCACCGTGCGCGGGTTCTCGTCACCCAGATCAAGCGCGTCGCCAAAGCTGGTTGCGGCCGAATCGAACCGTCCTGCTTCAAGATAGGCTGCGCCAAGCAACGCCCGGTATCCCGGATTGCGCGGATCGGCGAGGACAGCGGCTTCGGCATGCACGATCGCCTTGTCGACCTGACCCTTGGCGAGCGCGGTCTGCGCGCTACCGAAGGATACATCGGCGCGCGGCGCGGCCGAGGTCATGCAGCCGGTCAAAGCCAGCCCTGCAATGGCGGTAGTGACGGCAAGCGCGAGGCGCGGTGCAGTCTGCCGGCCGGTCTTGATGCTGCGGTCCATAGTCAGTTCCCCGTTCGATCTTCACTGTTCACGTGTGGTGGTGGTCGGTTGCCGGTCAGTGGCGCTTAAGGTGGTTGGCGATGACCTCGAGATCGCCATATTCGGCGAGCAGGCGGTCAAGCGCCTCGGTCACCAGTGCTTGGGCGCTGATGCCCTGCATTGTGGCCGCGAGGCGAAGCTTGAGATGGCGGTCGGCATCGAGCCGGAGTGTAAAGGCCGCGCGGCGGCCCGACTGTGTGGCCGGAACGCGCGACTTGCTGTAGGCGGCGGGCACGCCAGCCGAGACCGGTTCGGAAACGCGCGGAGCGTAGTTGGCCGCTTCGGCAGCTTCCCCGTCCTCGTCGAAGTCCTCTGCGTCGAAGGCCTCATCGTAAAGCGCTTCATCGGCTTCATCATATTCGGCTTCGCAGCTGTCCGGCCCGGTCATCGCGGCGTCGGCAAGCAAGCGTTTTTCGAGCCTGCGCTGTTGGCGGCGCACGGTCGGGCCCGCGACGGCGGTGATCTGACTGGTCGAGACATCGGCATTGATCGGCACGATCTGCGCGCCGCTTGCGCTGTCCGATTCGCCCATATCGTTCCAGCCGAGATCTTCGAGCTGTTCCTCGGCAATTGCACTCTGGTCGGCAACCAGCGGGGCGACCTGCGGACGCATCGCGGGCTTGGCGCCGCCTTTGCGGGCCAGCAATGAGGGGCCGAGTGAGGCAAAGCCGGATTCGGACATGGTCCTCAGGCCTCCGCGCGCTTACTGCGCCACCCGGCGGCCAAAGCCACCAGCGGGACGCGGCACGCCGCCCAGTTGCTGCGCCTGACCATTGGGGGCCGGGGCAAACACGGTGCGGCGGAAATTCTTTTCAAGCCGGTCGGCGATATAGCGCCACAGCGCGGCGATCTCGGCGGCCGAGCGGCTTTCGGGATCGACTTCCATCACGGTGCGGCCATCGATCATCGAAGCGGCAAAATCGGTGCGGTGGTGCAGCGTGATCGGCGCGACAGTGCCGTGCTGCGACAGGGCGACCGCAGCTTCCGACGTGATCTTGGCCTTGGGGGTGGCTCCGTTGACCACGAACACCAGCGGCTTGCCCGCGCGCTCGCACAGGTCGACCGTGGCACCCACGGCGCGCAGATCGTGCGGGCTGGGCCGGGTCGGCACGACGATCAGTTCAGCAACCGAAATCACCGACTGGATCGCCATGGTGATGGCGGGTGGGGTATCGATCACCGCGAGCTTGAAGCCCTGCTGACGCAGCACGGCCAGATCATTGGCGAGCCGGGATACGGTGGTCTGTGCGAAAGCGGGATATTCCGCCTCACGCTCGTTCCACCAGTCAGCGAGCGACCCCTGCGGGTCGATGTCGATCAGCACGACCGGGCCGGCGCCAGCGCGCTGGGCCTGGACGGCAAGATGTCCGGACAGGGTGGTCTTGCCCGATCCACCTTTCTGCGATGCCAAAGCGAGTACACGCAACGCCTGGGTCCCCCATGGATTGAACCGTTGCGGGCTGCCCTATTGCGACCCCTGCCAACGGCTGGATGGACACGGGATCGCAGGATACCCCTAATTTAGAGTTAACGCGGAGCGCACAGATGTTTGTAAAGGGTCGGGTGGATGACGCCTTTTTGCGCGCACAAAGGGTCACGAGGGTTATGGGAAACCATTTGCTAACCGTGTTCGCCTATGGTCGTGTTCAATCAATTCACCATCTTTCCGCGAGGCTGACAGGCGATGGCACGCATCAATTTACCGAACTTGGCTGCAAGCCGGGCGTCGATTGGCGCGGCGATTGCGCTTGCAATGCTGGCGACCCCGGCTCTGTCCGACGTGAAGGCAGGGGTCGATGCCTGGGCTGCGGGCGATTTTGCCCGTGCGGTGGTCGAATGGCAGGGCCCGGCAGCGGCAGGCGATCCCGACGCGTTGTTCAACCTCGCTCAGGCCTATCGTCTGGGACGCGGCGTGGAGATCGACAATGTCCGGGCCCGCAAGCTGTATGAAGAAGCCGCCCGCCTCGGCCACGTCAAGGCGGCCGACAATTACGGCCTGATGCTGTTTCAGGAAGGCGAGCAGGACAAGGCGATGCCGCTGATCAAGGCGGCGGCCGAGCGCGGAGATCCGCGCGCGCAATACGTGCTGGGCCTGTCGCACTTCAACGCCGACTACGCCCCGCGCGACTGGGTGCGAGCTTACGCCCTGATGACGCTGGCGAACGGGTCCGGCCTGCCGCAGGCGCGCGACGCGCTGGGGCAGATGGACAAATATGTGCCGCAAGCCCAGCGGGCTCAGGCGCAGTCACTGGCCCGCGAGCTGGAGGCAGGGGCCAAGTCTCAGCGTTCAGCCGAAGTGGCAGCGGCAGAACTGGGCGCGCGTCCGGCCACTGCGGTGCGTGCACCGGTTGCGCCGGTACCGAAGGCACCGGTCGTCGCGGCGGTGACCCAGCCTGCAACGCCGCGGCCCGCGGCCTTCACGCCGGCTGCTGCTGCGCCGTCAGCAGTGCGCAGGCAGGGCACATGGCGCGTGCAGCTCGGCGCGTTCGGTGTCGCGGCCAATGCTGACCGGATGTGGAGCCAGCTTGGCAGTCATGCCGCGCTCGCGGGAACCAAGAAGACGCTGATGCCGAGCGGCAAACTGACGCGCTTGCTGGCGACCGGCTTTGCCAGCGAGGCCGAAGCGGCGCGCGCCTGCGCAACGCTGAAAAGCGAGGGCAAGGCCTGCGTGGTTGCCGGCCAAGGCTGAGGCTGAGTTTTGAAGGGCAGGGCTTGACCAACGGCCCTTTCCAAGCCCGTTGAAATCGCTAATCTCCTGCCTTGCAACTGGCTTGGGGGATCAGCCATGAACGAGACGGTCACGCCTGTCAGCGCCGCCGAGCGCATCGACACACTCGATTTCATTCGCGGGCTGGCGGTGATGGGAATCCTCGCCGCCAATATCGTCGCCTTCGGGCAGCCGATGGACGCCTATATGTATCCGGCCGCCTTCAAGGTCGATCCGGGCGATCCGGGCGGGTGGCTGTGGATCGTGCAATTCGTGCTCGTCGATGGCAAAATGCGCGGGCTGTTCACCCTGTTGTTCGGCGCCGGGATGTATCTGTTCATGGAGAAAGCCTGGGCGCGCGGTGCAACCCGCAAGCTCCAGGCCTGGCGGCTGGCAATCCTGATGCTGTTCGGGATGGTCCACTTCTTCTTCATCTGGCCGGGCGATATCCTGTTCTACTACGCGCTGTTCGGTTTCGTGGCGCTCGCATGCGTCAGATGGCGTGTGAAGACCCAGCTGTGGGTCGGGCTGGGCGGCTACATGTTGGGGGTATTGTTCAATACCGCGCTGCTGTTTCCGTGGCTGATCGTTGACACCCCATTCGGCGAAAGCTCGCCCGACATGCTGGAACAGCGCGCCGGGATGATCGCCGAGGTCGACAACACCCTTGCCCGCAGCGACGTACCCAATGCGGCGATTGCTTCGGGCGATTATGGCACGTTGGTGGTTCATCGCCTGACCGAGCAGTGGAACGAGCCGCTGCTCAATGCGATGTTGTTCGGGTTCGAGACGCTGCCGCTGATGCTGGTCGGCATGGCGCTTTACCGGCTCGGCTTCTTCGGCGGGGCCTTTGACCGGGCCAAGATGTTGCTCTGGGGCTGGATCGGCGTGATCCTCGGTGGGCTGGCGCATCTCGCGATCGGTTTGGTGGTGCAGGCCAGCGGGTTCAGTTACTACGGCACGCTCGCCGGGTTCGTCGGGATGAGCTCCTTGCCGCGGCTCTGGATGGTGCTGGGCCTTGCTGCGCTTTTGGTCGTTTATGCTCCCGGCGCGACGGGCTGGCTTGGCGAGCGGGTGCGCGCTGCCGGGCGGGCGGCGTTCACCAATTACCTCGGCACGTCGGTAGTGATGATGTTCGTCTTCCATGGCTGGGCACTCGGACTGTTCGGTCAATTGAACCGTCCGCAGCTTTACCTCGTGGTGGTGCTGGCGTGGGTGCTGATGCTCGCGTGGTCGAAGCCATGGCTCGACCGCTATCGCTACGGTCCGCTCGAATGGCTGTGGCGGTGCTTGACCTATCGTACGATCTTCCCGCTCAAGAAGTAGCGTCAATCTGGCGGCGAGAGCTGGCATTAGCTGCATAAGTCAGCCCCTGCAAAAAACCACTTGTTATTGAGAGTGGTTCGCATACATTCCTTCCTGCAAACGCTTCGCAGGAAAGATTCGCACGCATATGTACATCTGTATCTGCAATGCCATCCGTGAGACTGATTTGCGTAAAGCGGCGCTCACTTGCGAAGGCGACGCTGAAGCGACCTATGCCTGCCTCGGCAAACGGCCCAATTGCGGGCAATGCCTTGAGGAAGCACAGCAAATCATCGACGCCGAGCGCGCGGCTGCCGCCTGCGAGGTATTCGCAGTAGAGGCTGCTTGAAACGCGATTGCGAACGTCTCGCAAACTGCTGATTCACAAAGAAATTTTCCGAACTGCCCCTTGCGGATAAGCCACGGCAGCGTCTACATAGGACGCGATGCCACTGCGGCACTTTGATATTGCGCAAGGAGCAATCCCATGAAGGGCGACCAGAAGGTCATCGACTATCTCAACCAGGCGCTCACCAACGAGCTGACCGCGATCAACCAGTACTGGTTGCATTACCGTGTGCTCGACAACTGGGGCCTGAAGAAGCTCGCCGCCTACGAACGGCACGAGTCGATCGAGGAAATGGAGCACGCCGACAAGCTGGCTGAGCGTATCCTGTTTCTGGA
>RDXA01000308.1 GCA_004292705.1 Sphingomonadales bacterium
TCATCGAGCAGCAGGATCCGCGGCCGCATGATCAGCGCCTGTGCGATGGCAAGGCGCTGTTGCATCCCGCCCGACATCTGCGCCGGGTAAAGGTGCATCGCATCCCCCAGCCCGACCGAGGCGAGCATCGCCTCAGCCTCGCTGACGGCCGCACGGCGCTTGGCCCCGAACAGGCGGGCGATCAGCGGAGAGCCGGAAAATTCAAGCCCTAACAGCGTGTTGCCGAGCACGGTCAGGTGCGGGAACACCGAATAGCGCTGGAACACCACCCCGCGATCCGGCCCGCATTCAGCCGGTAGCGGGGCGCCGTCGAGCGCAATTGTCCCGCGCGTGGGCCGCTCCTGCCCCAGGATCACGCGCAGCAGGCTGCTCTTTCCCGCCCCCGATGGGCCTATCACCGAAACGAAGGAGCCCTCTGCAATATCGAGCGAAATTCGCTCGAGCACGACCTTCTCGCCATATTCGACCCAGAGGTTCTTGAGCCTCAAAAAGGCCATCAGCGCGCCCCCAGATGGGCCCAGCCGAACAGGCGGCGGCTCACCTGCGACAAGGCAAAATCCATCACCACCGCCAGCACCGCGATCCATGCGACGTAGGGCAGGATCACGTCCATCGCGAGGTAGCGGCGGACGAGGAAGATGCGATAGCCCAGCCCGACATCGGCGGCGATCGCCTCGGCCGAGATCAGAAACACCCAGGCGGGGCCAAGTGACAGCCGCAGCCCCTCGATCAGTCGTGGCAGTGCTTGTGGGAGCGTGACACGCAGGATCGCACCCCACGAATTTGCCGCTAACGTCAGTGCCTTGACCACCTGCTCACGCGGCAAGGCAGCAATATGTCCGGCTACATCCCGGATCATGAACGGCGCCACTCCGACCACAATCAGTGCGACCTTGGCCGTCTCGCCAAGGCCGAACACGATGAACAGGATCGGCAATAGGGCAATGGGCGGCACGACGGCTATAGCAGTCACTAAGGGCCCCAAAGTGGCTCTGACGGGTGGCAACGACCCGACAACCACCCCCACAAGAAGCGTCGATGCCGTGGCAATGCCCAGCCCAAGCCCCAACCTCCACAGGCTCGCGAGGGTATCAGCCCAGAACAGGTATTGGCCCGAGAGCGGATCGGCCTGAAACAGCAGCCCTGCCATCGCCGCAGCCATCGCGCCGGGCAGGGGAAGGATCTTGTCCGCCGGGTTATCCGCATGGCGCGCGGCGGCAGCGATGATGTAACCCAACGCGAGAACCGCCAGTGGCAGCGCGCCGAGCAGGATGCGCCGGCCCCGCCCGGGATTGGCGGTCACCCAGCGCACGGGATCAGAGCTTCCCGTCGGCGGCGAGCTGCATATAGGCGGGATCGAAGCGCAGCGTGATCGCCGCCTTGTCGCCGAGCGTCTTGCCGCCGGGGAACGCCATTCCCACCGCATCGGCCGACCGGGCACCTTGTCCGAACAGGCCTTGCGCGAAGCTGAAGTCGCGCACGCGGGTCATGGTCGTGACGAGGTCGGGCGAGGCCATCGCGGCCACCGCTGCCCTGGGATCGGCATAGAGGAAGGTGGTCGCGAGTTGGCCTTCGAACTCGGCCGGGGTGGTGCCCGCCAGTTTCGCCATCGCCGCGCGCGCGGCCGCGCCTTCGGCATCCTGCTTGGCCATCAGCGCCATGGTCTCGAACCATATCCCCGCCAGTGCCTTGCCGAGGTTGGGATTGGCCGCGAGCACCTTGGTATCGACCACCAGCAGATCCAGAATCTCGCCGGGAATGTCGGCCGAGGTAAACACCGCCTTGGTGCCGGCCACGCCCTTCATCGTGGTAACCTGCGGGTTCCACGCCACCGCAGCAGTTACATCCGGCGCCGCGAAGGCAGCGGCAATATCGGCATCCGAGGTGTTGATGGTCTTGACGTCGGTCAGCTTCAGCCCGTTCGTCTCCAGTGCACGGGCGAGCAGATAATGCGAGACGGAAAGCTCGGCCAGATAGACCTGCCGCCCCTTGATCCCCACCACGCCATCCGCGCCCTTCAGCAGCACCGCATCATTGCCGTTGGAATAATCGCCGAGGATGATCGCCGAGGTGTCCTTGCCGCCAGCCGCCGGGATGGTCAGCGCATCCATATTGGCGACCGTCACCCCGTCGAGCTTGCCCGCCGTGTATTGGTTCACGCTCTCGATATAGTCATTGACCTGCACGAACTTGATCGTGATGCCGTACTTATCGCCCCACTTCTTCACGATCCCGGCCTGCTGCGCATAGGGCCAGGGCATCCACCCGGCATAGATCGACCAGCCGATGGCGAACTCGGTGCGGGGGCCCGCGGTCTCTTCCTCGGTTCCCGAGCATGCCGTCACCACCAGTGCGGCCAAAGCGATCAAAAGCAAGCGGGCGGCACGGCGGGCCAAGTGGAGCATGATTCGTCCCCTGTGTTGCGCCTGCGAACATCCGCGCCTTTGGGGCATTTGTCCATCACGATTTATTACGATTGATTGCAAACGTAATATGAGAGATGCTCGCTTCACGATGGCAGGGTTGTGCCCGCACTGGGCCGCTCCTCTCCCCCCTGCCTCGCATGGAGGCACGACCCATGATCCGCACCGCCGCATGCCGTCCGCTCGCTATTGTCATCGCCGCCGCACTCGCAACGGCGTCGTGCGCTGCCGAGGAATCCGAGCCTCCGCAGGATGCGGTCGGCCCCGCGCCTGACCTTGTCGAGAACGCCTTGAAGGTGCCGGGATTCGCCGATTTTCTGGCGGTTGATGGCGATGCGGTGTGGGTCACCAATGACGGGCGGGTCGAGAAGTGGTCACCCACCGGCCTCATCGCCAGCACGCCTGTTCCGCGCCCTTGCGGAACGATGGCGATTGCGGCGGGATCACTATGGGTGGCCAATTGCAAGGGGGCCGAGGTGTGGCGCATCAACCTTGCCACTGCCGCTGTCGAAGCGAAGATCGCCACCGGCCTCGCCAATCACAAGGGCGAAACCAATGTGGTCGCAGGTGCGGGTGCAGTATGGGTGCCGAGCGATGCGGCTGGCAAGGTCGCGCGGATCGACCCCGCCACCAACGCCATTGTCGCCACAGTCAGCGTGACGCCCGAAACGTGGTATCTTGCCTATGGCTTCGATGCCGTGTGGGCCGTGAGCAGCGAAGGCAAGGTGCTTGAGCGGATCGACCCGGCCACCAATGCGGTGACAGGCAAGGTCTCGCTCGGCAACACCCCCGGCTTTCTCGCTGCGGGCGAAGGGGCGGTGTGGGTGCAGGAACAAGGCGACGGCACAGTCGCAAAGGTCGATCCGGTCAGCCTGACGATCGCAGGGCGCACCAAGGTAGGGGATAACCTCAAGTGGGGCGATATCGATGCTGCGGGCGGCGCAGTGTGGCTGCGCACCACCGACGATCAGACGATGGTTGTGATCGACCCGGCGAGCCTTGCGATCCGGGCCCGGA
Organism: Sphingomonadales bacterium; assembly: GCA_004292705.1. Classification (GTDB taxonomy): domain Bacteria; phylum Pseudomonadota; class Alphaproteobacteria; order Sphingomonadales; family Sphingomonadaceae; genus Erythrobacter. The sequence continues at coordinate 3,441 of RDXA01000308.1, forward strand.
TGGGGGCTGCGGTCGGCAGCGGCGCGCTGCGCTGGACAGCCAAGGGCGTGTGGACCTCGGCCCACGACAACCAGACGCTGTCATGGTGGAGCGCGCCTGCCGGAAAGTAGGACGGCCCTATCCCTTCCACCCGATCGAGACGAAGACATTGCGCGGCGTGCCCGGATCAAAGCCGCCGCCGCCCCCGGGGCGCACGCGGCTGGCATATTCCTCGTCGAGCAGGTTATTCACGCCCGCCCCGATGCTGAACCCGCCCGCAATCGGCCATTCGACCGAGGCGTCGAGCACTTCGTATCCGGGCAGGAAGAAATCGGTGACATTGTTGTCCGCCCCCTGCTGATCGCCCA
>RDXA01000309.1 GCA_004292705.1 Sphingomonadales bacterium
ATGCCGTGCATGCCCGAGGCCTTGCCCAGCGTCAGGATCAGCTCGCTGCGGGTGAAGGGGTCTTCGCTGGTGGCATCATCGGCGAGGATCTCGAAGGCCAGTGCATGAAGTGCATCGCCTGCCAGCACCGCAGTCGCCTCGTCATAGACCTTGTGCAGCGTGGGCTTGCCGTGGCGCAGATCATCATTGTCCATGCACGGCAGATCATCGTGGATCAGCGAATAGACATGGATCGCCTCGATCGCTGCCCCTGCGCGCAAGGCTGCATCGCGCGAGACGCCGAACAGGCTCGCGGTGCTGCACACCAGCAACGGCCGCACCCGCTTGCCCCCGCCGATGGCGGCATAACGCATCGCCTCGATCAACCGCGCGCTGGTGTCATCGGGGACAGGCAGCAGCGCATCGAACAGCGAATCAATGTCGGACTGGACGTGCTTGATCGCGTCGCTCAGCAGATTGCCGGTAGCCTCCATCAGCATCGCCCTTAGTCCTCAGTGTCGAACGGACGGGTGCCGGTGGCGCGACCATCGGCGGCAGTGACGATCCGCTCGATCCGCGCCTGCGCGGCATCGAGCCGCTGCTGGCACGCAAGCCGCAGCGCCTCACCCCGTTCATAGAGGCTGATCGACTGATCGAGCGGCACATCGCCGCGCTCCAGTTGCTGCACGATCCCTTCAAGCGCGGCCAGCGCCTGCTCGAAACTAAGCCCCGCGATGTCCTGCCCTGCGGCAGGCGGTAATACTGTGCCCTCGTCCATACCATGGAGCATTGACGGGGCCAGCGGGCGCGGTCAAGGCTGGCTGTAACGGGGCGGGATCACCCAACACAGGATTTGCCGAACTATGCTGAAGTGGATCATCGCCTATGGCGTCGCAGCCGTGGCCTTTCTGGCGCTCGATATGGTGTGGCTGCGCTGGGCCTCGGTCAATCTCTACAAGCCGGTGATCGGCGAGATCATGGCCAAGGATTTCAACCTTGGCGCGGCGGTGGCCTTTTACCTCATCTACATCGCAGGGATCACGTGGTTCGCGATCCGCCCGGGCCTCGAAGGCGGCGGAGTGCAGGCAGCAATGCTCAACGGAATCCTGCTCGGTGCCTTATGCTATGCCACCTTCGACCTCACCTCGCAGGCGGTGATGAAGGTGTGGGCAACCCACATCAGCGTGCTCGACATCCTGTGGGGTGCCTTCGTCACCGGCGCAGCAAGCGCGGCGGCAACCTGGGCAGTGCTGCGCTTCGCCCCGGCTTCGGCCTGAAATGTTCATAGGCCACTTCGCGCCCGCTTTCGTCGCCGCCACGCTCAGCCCAGAGCGGCCGCGATTGGGGACGATGTTCGTGGCTGCACAGCTGATCGACTGGGGTTTCTTCACGCTCGCGCTGTTCGGGATCGAGGCAATGCGCATCGATCCGCAGGCCAGCGTGATGGTGCCCTTCGATCTGTATCATATGCCCTATACCCACAGCCTTATCGGCACTGCGATTTTCGCCGCAGCGTTCCTCGGGGTTGTGGCGGTACACCGCCGCAGCTGGCAGCTGGGTGTTCTGGCGGGCATTGTCGTTCTTTCACACTGGTTGCTCGATTTTGTGGTGCATGTGCCCGACCTGACACTCGATGGAGACCCGCCGCGGCTCGGGCTCGGCCTGTGGAACCTGCCGTGGATCGCGATCCCGCTCGAACTCGGACTGACCATCGGCGCATTCGCCTTCTATCTTCGCCGCACGCGCGGCCCTGCGGGGCCTCCGCTGGTGCTGGGGGGCACGCTGTTGATCTTCCAGCTGGTCAACTGGTTCGCCCCTCATCCCGAAAGCGCCGGGCCGTTCCTTTATCTCCAGGCTCTCATCGCCTTTGGCGTGCTAACCGCGATCGCCTATTGGGTCGGGGAGAATCGCTGGCTGCGCCGACGCGGCGGCTTGGCCTTGTCGCCCCGGTGATCTAGGGGGCGGCGCAAGGAGCTTGCCCTCATGACCACCATCACCCCCGAAATCGTCGAACAGCACGGCCTTTCCCCCGAGGAATATGAGCGCGTCCTCCACGCGCTGGGCCGCGAGCCGAACCTTGTGGAACTCGGCATCTTTTCGGTAATGTGGTCGGAGCATTGCAGCTACAAATCCTCGCGCATCCACCTGAAGAAGCTCCCGACCGAAGCGCCGTGGGTGATCTGCGGCCCCGGCGAGAACGCGGGCGTGATCGACATTGGTGATGGCCAGGCGGCGATCTTCAAGATGGAGAGCCACAACCACCCGAGTTACATCGAGCCCTATCAGGGCGCGGCAACGGGCGTGGGCGGCATTTTGCGGGACGTCTTCACGATGGGTGCGCGGCCGATGGCGAACGCCAATGCGCTGCGGTTCGGGCGGCCCGATCATCCCAAGATGAAGCATCTGGTGCAAGGCGTGGTCGCGGGCATCGGCGGCTATGGCAACTGCGTCGGCGTGCCCACGGTTGCTGGCGAGACGAACTTCCACCCAGCCTATGACGGCAATATCCTCGTCAACGCGATGACGGTGGGCGTCGCCGATCAGGACAAGATCTTCTACTCCGCCGCCACCGGGCTCGGGAACCCGATCGTCTATGTCGGCAGCAAGACCGGGCGCGACGGCATCCACGGCGCGACCATGGCGTCGGCGGATTTTGGCGAGGATGCCGAGGCCAAGCGGCCCACGGTGCAGGTCGGTGATCCCTTCACCGAAAAGCTGCTGATCGAAGCCTGCCTCGAACTGATGGCGACCGATGCCATCGTTGCCATTCAGGATATGGGCGCGGCGGGGCTCACCTCTTCCAGCGTCGAAATGGCCACCAATGGCAAGGCTGGTATCCGGCTCGACATGAACAAGGTGCCGTGCCGCGAGACCGGCATGACGCCTTACGAAATGATGCTCTCGGAAAGCCAGGAGCGCATGCTCATGGTGCTCAAGCCGCGCCGCGAGGCTGAGGCTGAGGCGATCTTCCGCAAGTGGGAGCTCGATTTCGCAGTGATCGGCGAAGTCACGGATACCGGCCACATGGTGCTGGAATTCAATGGCGAAGTCGTATGTGACATCCCGCTCGGGCCGCTGGCCGCCGATGCGCCGCTTTATGACCGGCCCTATCTTTCGAAGGAAGAATACAAGGTCTGGGCCGGTGTGAAGCCGCTGGCCGATGTGCCGAGCAGCGATGACATCGCCGCCGACCTGCTGACGATGATGGCATCGCCCGACCTCACCTCACGCCGCTGGATTGCGGAACAGTACGATTCGCAGGTCGGCGGCGATACGCTTCAGACCGGGGGCGATGCGGGCGTGGTGCGGGTGCACGGAACGACCAAGGCGCTCGCCATCACCACCGATTGCACCCCGCGCTATGTCTTCGCCGACCCCTATGAAGGCGGCAAGCAGGCGATTGCTGAAGCCTACCGCAATCTTTGCGCGGTGGGCGCAAGGCCGCTGGCGGTGACCAATTGCCTCAATTTCGCCAATCCGCAGCGCCCGGAAATCATGGCGCAGATCGTCCACGCGCTCGAAGGCATGGCCGACGCCTGCCGCGCTTTGGACTTCCCGATCGTGAGCGGAAATGTCAGCCTTTACAATGAGTCCAAGGCGACCGGCGGCGGCTCGGCGATCCTGCCCACGCCTGCCATTGGCGGCGTCGGCATCATCACCGATCTGTCGAAGATGATGACGATGCACTTCAAGCAGGCGGGCGATGCGATCTACCTCGTCGGGCCGGAATTCTGGGCCAAGCCCGATCCGACCCGCTCGCACCTCGGCCAGTCGCTGTGGCTGCGCGTGGTCAAGGG
>RDXA01000310.1 GCA_004292705.1 Sphingomonadales bacterium
TCGCGCAGGATGCGGGCGACTTCGACCAGCTGCTCCATCGTGTGATTGGCGCTCTTCACGATGCCCGAGGACAGGAACAGCCCCTCGATATAATTGCGGCGGTAGAAATTGAGCGTGAGGTCGACCACCTCCTGCGGGGTGAACCGCGCGCGCCGCACATTCGAGCTCTTGCGGTTGATGCAGTAGTGGCAATCGAAGATGCAGTGATTGGTCAGCAGGATCTTCAGGAGCGAGATGCAGCGCCCGTCGGGCGCATAGGCATGGCAGATCCCCATCCCCTCGGTCGAGCCCACACCCTTTCCGCCCAGCGAATTCTTCTTCGCCGTGCCGGACGACGCGCAGGAAGCATCATATTTCGCCGCATCGGCCAGAATTTCGAGCTTCTGGCGCAAGGAAGGTCTGGAGGGCGACTGCTGGACCATGGAAACGGGGAACACCTTTCAAGTGTTCTTTATATGTTCCCAATCCAGTTCTGCCAAATGCAAAGCTTGCAAGCACGACGATCAAAGGATCCGGCGCAGCTTCAGGCTACGTCGCGGGCAGAACCATCTTCGCACAGATAGTCAATCACCGCCGGATGCATCGTCCCTTCAAAGGCGACGCCTACGATTCCTCCTTCGACCCAGGCGATCGAACCAAGCGGGGCATTGATCCCGCCCACCTTCATCATCACCCGGTCACCCACTTCGGCAAACCCGGCCTTCGCATGGATCTTGCAGCCGCCTTCGGAGATGTCGATCAGATCGACGAACACCACGCGCGACTGCACCCGGCTTTTGACCGTCACGCTCATCGGACGGCGCTCGGAGGCGCGCGGGATCGAATGGAGGTTCATTGCAGCAAGTTTCGCAGGAATCGGTAAAGGAAAGCTGAGGAAGGAAGTAGCGATTGGTCAAGCATAGAGCCCATGCAGGAACCAGTCGGGCACCCCGCCCCGCCCGTCTCCAAGCAACCCCTGACGGAAGATCCAGTAGCGACGACCGGTCTCGTCCTCGATCCGGTAATAGTCGCGTAGCCGTGCGGTAGAACGTTCGCACCACCATTCAGGTGCGATCCGTTCCGGCCCCTCGACCCGGGTGACCTCACGCACCTCACCGCGCCAGCGGAAGCGCTGGGGCACGCCATCGGGCGAGGCATAGAGCACCGCGATGGGCTCAGCTCGCTCCAGCAATTTCAGCGGCCTGATGTTGAAGGTGTGTGCAGCCTGACCAGAGGGAACGGGTGCAAGGGGCAGTTGCCAGGTCTGTGCGCGTTCGGGAATGTGGCTGGCGCGCGCCACCGGGCGGGTGACGGCCTTGGGGCCGAGCCGCACAGTCAGTCGGTCGATACAGGCGGCAAGCGCGGTGCCGTGGTCTTCAGCGGCGGCATCAAGATCGGCTTGGCTGAGCGCCAGCGGCTCGCTCCAGCTGGCGCGCAGTTGCACCATTTCGATCCCGAACCCGGCCTCGACATCGTCAAGCCGCGCGGCAAACAAACGAGTGATGTGGCTGGCTTCGCGAGTGGCGGCAGCAAGTTCAATGCGGCGGGTGAGCGCCTCGCCATCGACCCGCCACAGCGCCAGTTCGAGCCGCCGCGCGCCCTCGCCGCGCGCCTCGAGCGCGCGCACCATGTCATGGGCAAGGTCTTCCACCACCCGATCAAGCAAGTCGCGATGACGCAGCGGTTCCATCAACCGGCGCTGAACCATCGGCATGGGTCGTGCGATCACTGGCAGTAGCGGTTCGGGCACTTTCCCAAGCAGCTGGTCAAGCCGCAGCAGCGGATTGGCGGCGGGCGAGCGATGGTTGCGGAACCGCCGCCGCAGTGCATCACGCGCAGCGGCCTCTCGCGCCGGGTCGTCGGCACCGCTTACCCCGGCAAGCTCGCCGAGGCGCTTGATCCCGAGCCGCCGCAGCACGGTGAGCACGTCGTCATCCAGCCTGAGTGCTGCGACCGGCAGATCGCCAAGGTGGCGCAGCATGTGCTCCTCCCCGGCGCGGAAAGGATGAAGGATCGCACCGGGCGGGCCAAAATGCGCCAGCGCCCAAGCCGCGCCGGCTGTAGGCGCAAGCGCCGCGCGGGTGGCAAGCCCGCGCCGTGCAAAGGCCTGCGCGACATCGGCCAACAGGGCCTCCTCCCCTCCGAACAAGTGTGCCACGCCGGTGACATCGACCAGCACCCCATCGGGCGGATCGAGCGCGCTCCACGGCCCCCAGCGCTGGGCCCACACAGCAAGCTTTTCCAGTGCCGCGAGATCGCCCGCCGGATCGGCCGGGACCGCTACCAGATCCGGACACAGCGCGCGCGCGTCGGCGAGCAGCATGCCGGGCCGCGCGCCTGCCGCCAACCCGGCGTCATTGGCTGCGGTGATGCGCGGGCCATGCGCAGTCTCAAGGATCAGCGCAGTCGGGGCCGCGTCAGCCTCAGGCGTGTGCGCGCGCCGCCAGCGATCGACCGACAGTCGGGCGAGCCAGACGGATAATATCCGGCGTGGCGGCGACATCGGTATCGGGATCGCGGCGGATGCGCAGGGTTCCGCTATCATCACAGATCATCCATTCGTCCGGCGCGTGGGTGCGCGCGCGGAACAGTTCGGCGTGCCAGCTGGCAGTGCCGGGCGCGGCGGCGTTCCAGCGCGGATGCAGCGACGGGGCGGCGCGAACCTGCCAGCGCATGCGCGCCGAGCTGAGGTCAGGCGTCGCATCGAGCCGCACCAGCCACAAGCGCACCCCATGGCGTTCTGCCGTCAGGCTGAGGCGGCGCGAGGCGGTGAAACTGAATGCGCGGGGATTGCCCGCAATCTCCCCAATCACGCAGGCGAGATCGCGGCACTTGAGCCCCTCTTCCAGCGCGAACAGCGCATCTTCCGGCGTGGCAGCGGCGACATGGAGCAGGCGGCGGCGCCAGTCCGGCGGCAGGCCCGCAAGGCAGGGCCGCCCGCCGAGCCGGATCGCCGCGCGGTCCTGCACCCACAGCACATGGCGCGCGTCCTCACCGGGGGTCTGCGCCCCCACCTGCGCCAGCGCATCGCGCGCCAAGGCCAGCGCCAGCCCCGCCCCGCTTGCCTCGCTGGCGGGGGCGAAGACTTCGGAATGGAACGGCTGCTCGGCCAAGCCCGGCCGCCAGCGCGCCTCAGGCACAGCGGCAGCGATGGCGCGGGGCAGCACGTTGGCGGGAGACGGTTTGGAGAACATGGGCGAACGACTCATATGTTCGCATTATGTTCCAACATTCGCCCCATGACAAATGCAAAGGGCGCGGGAAGCCGCAAAGCCTCCCGCGCCCCTCGAAGCGCCGATGACGCCGGATCAGATCAATCGTCGACCACCGGCCCCGGGAACTCGCCCATGTCAGGAGCATCGTCCTGATCGCGCCCGGTCTGGAGGTTGGAGAAGTGGAAGCCGTAGACGAAATACAGCAGCACCGCGCCGAGCATGTACCAGACGAAGAACATCAGCACGGCCGGGGGCACGGTGTAGATCAGGTAGGCGCAGGACAGGATGCCCAGCGCCGGCACCACCGGGTAGAGCGGCACCTTGAACCCGCGCGGCAGATCCGGCGCGACGCGGCGCAGGTAGATCACCGAGAGGCACACGATCGCAAAGGCCGCCAGCGTGCCGACCGAAGTCATGTCGCCCAGCACGTTGATGTCGAAGAAGCCAGCCGCCACCGCGGTGACCAAGCCGACCACCACGGTGTTCACCGCCGGGGTCTGGAAGCGCTTGTTCACGCGGGCGAACACCTTGGGCAGCAGGCCGTCGCGGGCCATGGTGTAGAAGATGCGCGTCT
>RDXA01000311.1 GCA_004292705.1 Sphingomonadales bacterium
AGCACATCGGGCATGTGGCAGGTGGCGCTGATATCGGTGATGCCCACCGGCACCTCGTTGAACATCGTATCAAGCAGCGTGCCGACCAGAATGCCGGCATCCAATGCCACCGCTTCGCCGGGTTCAAGGATGATCTGGCAGCCGGTGTCCTCCGCCGCATCGCGCAGGAATTCCACCAGTTCCTCGCGCTGGTAATCGGCGCGGGTGATGTGGTGGCCGCCGCCCATGTTGATCCATTTGAGCTTGCCGAAAAAAGGCTCGATCACGTCGAACACCCGGTCCCACGTGGCTTTCAAGGGCTCGAAATCCTGTTCGCACAGGTTGTGGAAGTGGATGCCCTCGACCCCTTCCATGTGCTCTTCGGTCAACTGGTCGAGCGGAAAGCCGAGCCGCGAACCGGGGGCGGAGGGGTCATACTTGGCGACCTCGCCGGTGGGCACCTGCGGATTGATCCGCAGACCGACGCTGACGGGCGCGCCATTGGCGGCGGCGTGTTCAAGGATCAGCCGCGCGCGTTCGTGCTGGAAGGGCGAATTGAAGATCACGTGATCCGACAGACGGCAGATTTCCTCCAGCTCCTCGGGCTTGAAGGCAGCGGAATAGGTGGCAATCTCGCCGTCGTAAAACTCGGAGGCGAGGCGCGCTTCCCACAATCCGCTGGTCGAAACGCCGTCGAGATACTCCCCGATGATGGGCGCGGCCGACCACATGGAGAACGCCTTCAGCGCCGCGAACACCTTGATGTCCGCGCCATCCGCCGCCGCCGCATCGCGCACCCCGGCGAGGACGCGGCAATTGGCGCGGAGCTTCGCGGCGTCGACCACGAAGGCGGGGCTGTCGACACGCGACAGATCGAAATGGGCAAAGGCACCCGGATCACCGGCTTTGGTCTGCATCAGGGGGTTCCATCGGGTTCAAGCCAGATTCGGCTGGCGTCGCGCATATCGGGGGTGACGAGCCGGTTTTCCAGACCATCGATCATGCCATCGGGCAAAACCATCACGCCGTCCCCGGCCAGCAACGCCAGCTGGGCTTGCTGCCGCTTGGTGAGCCTCGCCTGCGCCGCAAATCGCCCCGCCGAGGGGATGACCCGCCACCAGGGGCGAACATCCTGTTCCTCCGGCGGAATGCGCGCAAGGATCGAGGCGGCGTGGCGCGCCGGTATGTTGAGCGCTGCGGCAAGCGCATCGAGCCGCACCAGTTCGCCCGGCGCGAGCGCATCCAGCCGGTCATAGAGCGCCGCGCGCATCCGGGCATAGGCCGACGATCCTGCCATCGCTATCGGCCTGGCGGCGGAATCCGCAGGCGCACCACGCGTCCGCCTGCGACATCGGTGACATAGGCGTGACCGTCCGGGCCAAGCGCGAGATCGTGGCCAAGGCTCGCGTCTTTGCCGGGCAGGCCGATGTCGTATGAGGCCTCAAGCGCGCCGTCAGCAGCATAGATGCGCAGGATCGCCCCACCCCGGTCCGCCCCGTCGCGGCCCTCGACCGCCAGCAATCGCCCGGCGCCCAGCGGCTTGAGGCCGTAGGTGTGGTTGCCCGCAGTCGACTTGCGCTCCGCGATCAGCTTGCCCGCATGGTCATGGACCATGATCCGCGCATTCTCGCGGTCGGCGACGTAGACGCGCTTGTCGTCCACCGCGACCGCGTGGGCGACCTTGAAATCGCCCCAGTCGCGGATGAATTCGCCCTCGGGCGAGAACTCGGCAATGCGGGTGTTGACGTAACCATCAGCGACGAGAACGCGGCCCGGCAGGAACGCGACGTCCGCCGGGCGGCCGAAATGGGCAGCGTCCTGCGCCGAGACGCCCTGTTCACCGAGGGTCAGTTCTTGGCGGCCCTCAGGGGAGAAGCGGAACACCTGCTCGCGCGCCACGTCGGTGATCCAGACCTTGCCCTCGGGATCGATCGAGATGCCGTGCGGCATGATGAACAGCCCCGCGCCCCATTGCGCCAGCAACGTGCCGTCGGGCGCGAACTTGAAGACGGTGGGTTCGGCAATAGGCTCCTTGGGGAAAGGTTCCTCCCACTTGCGCCCGGCGCGATGGAGCACCCATACATTTCCCGCCGCATCGACATCGACCGCGCTGACCTCACCAAACCTCGCACCCGCCGGAATGGTCGGCCAGCTGGTATCAACGGCGAGCGCCGGCACCTCCTCGCGCGGTGGCGCAGGGGCATCGCATGCGGCGAGGATGAGCAGCACAGCTGGCCCCAAAGCAAGTTTGGCTAATGATGCGGCCTGCGTATGCATCGAAAACATTGTGCCTTTTCGTTTCGCACGGAGAACGCGGAGGAAAGGAGACCGTTGGATCAGTCCGCAAGGTGGTTGTTCATGATCCGGCGAATGCCCTCAACCATCGTTGCACAGGAAAAATTCATAAGCAGCCCGACGGGCTGCTTCATCAAGCGCAGATACGTGATCACCTGTTTTGCATGGGCTTTACTGAGCGCCTCAACCGCCTTGATCTCCAGCACAAGTGTGCTTTCGACCAGAATGTCCACCTTGAAGGCCGCCTCGAACACCAGTCCGTCGAACACAATAGGCACGGGGACCTGCCTTTGGACCCGTAATCCGCGTGCTTCGAGGCGACCCGCAAGGACGGTCTCATAAACACTCTCAAACAGTCCGGGGCCGAGCGCGCGGTGAATCTCGATAGCTTCATCAATGACAATCCCGCTTATGTCGCCATGCAGCATCTGCTTGCCCCCTCTGTGATCTCCTTTCCTCCGTGGTCTCCGTGCGAACCCCCACCCTCTGTCAGAATTCCACCGGACCCGGCAGTTCCTCGACCGTCCATGGCAGCCCGTGCTGGTTCAGCATGTCCATGAAGGGATCGGGATCGAGTTGTTCGATGTTGAACACGCCCTCGCCTTGCCAGTCACCGCGCACCATCATCGCCGCGCCGATCATGGCGGGGACGCCGGTGGTGTAGCTGACCGCCTGATTGCCGGTTTCCTCATAGGCCGCTTCATGCGAGCAGATGTTCTTGATATAGAACGTCTTCTCGCCGCTGCCATCCAGCGCCTCGCCGGTCGCGATTACGCCGATATTGGTGTTGCCCTTGGTGGTCTCGCCCAGCGTCTCAGGCTTGGGCAGCACCGCGGCGAGGAATTGCAGCGGAATGATGTCCTTGCCCTGATAACGCACCGGTTCGATGCTGGTCATGCCGACGTTCTGGAGCACGGTGAGGTGGGTGATATACTGGTCGCCAAAGGTCATCCAGAACCGCGCGCGCTCCAGTTCAGGGACGAACTTGGCGAGGCTTTCCAGCTCCTCGTGATACATCAGGTACATGTTCTTGGGGCCGACTGCTTCGAAGTCGAAGGCGACCTTGTTCGACATGGCAGGCGTTTCCACCCACGCGCCGTTTTCCCAGTGACGCGCAGGTGCAGTCACCTCGCGGATGTTGATTTCCGGGTTGAAGTTGGTGGCGAAGTGCTGGCCATGATCGCCGCCGTTGCAATCGAGAATGTCGAGCTGGCGGATGGTCTTGAGCTTGTGCTTCTTGAGCCACATGGTGAACACGCTGGTCACCCCCGGATCGAAGCCCGACCCGAGCAGCGCCATGAGGCCAGCATCCTTGTAACGGTCCTGATAAGCCCACTGCCAGTGATACTCGAACTTGGCCTCGTCCTTGGGCTCGTAATTGGCGGTGTCGAGATAATCGACGCCGGCTTCAAGGCAGGCGTCCATGATCGGCAGATCCTGATAGGGCAGCGCAAGGTTCACCACCAACCCCGCCCCG
>RDXA01000312.1 GCA_004292705.1 Sphingomonadales bacterium
CGCTTTGCGCAAACTCGGGATCATCGGCGGCATGAGCTGGGTGTCGACCGCGACCTATTACGACGGGATCAACCGCATCGTCCAGAAACGCGCCGCCCCCATGGCCAGCGCGCCGTTGCTGATCGAAAGCCTCGACTTCTGCCAGCTTTATGCCCTTACCGCCGAACGCGACTGGCAGCGCGCGGCGAGCGTATTGATTGAAAGCGCGCAGCGGCTTGAGGGTGCAGGGGCGGGGGCACTGATCATCGGGGCCAACTCGATGCACCGTCTGTATGACGATGTCGCCGCGTCCGTGAACATCCCGATCATCCACATTGCCGAATGTGTCGGTCTGGCGATGAAGCGCGCCGGCAAGACCAGCGCCGCGCTGCTTGGAACGCGCAACGTCATGACGGAAAGCTTCTATCGCAAGCGGCTGGTCGCGCACGGGATCGATCTGCTGCCGCCCAACCTCGACGATGTCGAGCTGCTCGACCGGATCATCTATGACGAGCTGATGGTCGGCAAGGTTACCCGCGAGGCGGAGCGGACCTTGAAGACAATCATCACCAACACTGCCCAGGATGGAGCCTCGGCCGTCGTGTTGGCCTGCACCGAGCTTGATCTGGTGGTGGATGTCGATGCCAACGTCCTGCCGATCTTCGACAGCACCCGAATCCATTGCGAGGCAGCGGCGGACTGGATTCTGGAGCAGGACGCGCTCTGACCCTCCGCTCGTCGGGCAAGACAGGCGTTTGGTCGTTTTGCCGGATTGCAGGGGGTGCATCTTCCAAACCTGGCAGATAAGCGCCCGCCCAGATTTTGTCACGGAAACGTAATAGGCATTATCCGGGTCTTCGGGTCGCACCGACGGGCCCTTGGGGCCGCGCTCCTTCCCCCCCAATCACCGGAGGGTGGCCCCATAATTCTTTCCTTCCCAAGTGGCTGTTTCCCCGCAATTCCTGCGGTGTTCCTGCCCCGTTCCGGTTGAGAAGCGCCGCCCGCTCGCCTAATCGCCGGAGCCGTGATGACCCGCGCCCCCTATGCCGCCGATCCCGAGGCCCATGGCCCGCGCGAATTCGGCGGGGCGGCAGGCGGCGAGCGGCGCGGGCCGCGCAGCGCTTTCCAGCGCGATCGCGACCGGATCATCCATTCGATGAGCTTCCGGCGCCTGAAGTCCAAGACCCAGGTGTTCATCGCGCCCGATGGCGATCACTACCGCACGCGCCTGACCCACAGTCTTGAAGTCGCGCAAATCGGACGGGTGATTGCCCGGGCGCTGGGGCTCGACGAGGACCTTACAGAGGCGCTGTGCCTCGCCCATGATCTCGGCCACCCACCCTTCGGCCATGCGGGCGAGGCAGCGCTGTCGGCGGCGATGGAGCGGCACGGCGGGTTCGATCACAACGCGCAGGCGCTGCGCACGGTAATGCGGATCGAGTGCCCGTACCCGGAGCATGACGGGCTCAACCTCACATGGGATCTGCTGGAGGGCCTCGCCAAGCACAATGGCCCGGTGAGCGCCCCTAACTGGGCCTTGGCCGAACTGGACAGCGCCTTTCCGCTGGCTCTTGCCGGCTGGCCCTCGCTTGAGGCGCAGGTGGCGGCGGTGGCGGACGACATCGCTTATGACAACCACGACATCGACGATGGCCTGCGCGCCGGATTCCTGAGCCTTGATGACCTCCTGACCCTCGATTTCCTCGCAGACCAGTGGCGGGTGGTCGAAAAGCGCTTCCCTCATGCCCCGCGCGAGCGTCTGCTGCGCGAGATGATCCGCGACCAGATCGGCATGATGGTGAATGACGTGATCGTGCACACGGCGGCGCAGGTTGCCGGCCTCGGCTCGGTCGCAGAGGTGCGCGGAGCCGGACGGCAGATCGCCGGGTTCTCCCCTGCGATGGCTGTGCAGGAGCGCCGGCTCAAGACTTTCATGTATGAACGCCTGTACTACCACCCCGAACAGATTGCCGCGGCCGAGCGCGCGCGCGATGTGGTGGCACGGCTTTATGCGGCTTACGCGCAGGATGCCGCGTTCATGCCTGATGACTGGCAAGAACGGCTTCCCGCCCGCGATCCCGCGCGCGCGCGCGTCATTGCTGATTTCATCGCCGGAATGAGCGATCGCTTTGCCATGAAGGCGGTCAGTGCGATCTATGGCGAGCGGCCGGTGGGGCTCATCAATGTATGAGCCGCGCGTGAACGGCCCGGTACGGGTTGCACTGGTGGGGGCAACCGGGCTGGTTGGCCGCCGGGTCATCGAAAGCGCTAGTGCGGGTGACGACGTCCGCATCCTCGGTATCGCCCGGCGCGAGGCACCCCTGCCCCCGGGCGCGCGGATGGAAATGTTCGTAGCGGAGCCCGGCAAGTGGGCTGAGGTTCTGGAAGCGGTGCGCCCGCGTGCGCTGATCTGCGCGCTGGGCACGACATGGAAAAAGGCGGGCCGCGACGAGGCCGCCTTCCGTGCGGTGGACCATGATCTGGTGCTCGCGACTGCCGAGGCAGCCAAGCGCGCGGGCGTGCCCGGTATGGTGCTGGTAAGTGCTGCAGGCGCAGATGCGCGCTCGAAGAGCTTCTATATGCGTGTGAAGGGCGAGACCGAAGAGGCGGTATCGCGTGTCGGTTTCAAGCGGGTCGATGTCCTTCACCCCGGCCTGCTCCGCGGCGAGCGGATGGGCGATCTGCGGTTGGGAGAACGCGCCGCGCTGTTCGCAGCGCCGCTGATCGATCCGCTGTTGTCGGGCGCGTGGCAGCGCTATCGTTCGATCGACGCCGAGCTGGTGGCCGAAGCCGCCCTCGGCTTGGCGCTGCGGCGCGCCGGCGGGCGCTTCACCCATGACAACGAAGCGATCCGCCGCGCCGCGCGGGAATGGCGGCGCCTTGCCGAAACGGGAGTATCCGCGTGATGGATTGGGCGTTCGTCTTCGGCGCGGTCAACCTGCTGGCGATCACCGGCTGGGTGGCCTTGATCGCGCTGCCGCGCTGGCCCGCGCTGCTCGCAGCGGTGCTCTATCTGGGCGTTGGCCTGCTATGCCTTGTCTATGCCACCGGGCTGATCGGAGTGGTGAGCGGGCTGATCCCCAATCCGCAAGGGGGCGGAGCGGATTTCACAACCATCGCTGGCGTGCGTGCGATTTTCGGCAGTGATGCGGGAGTGACCATTGGCTGGACGCATTATCTTGCTTTTGACCTGTTTGTCGGCCTGTGGATCGCCCGTGATGGCGATGCCAAGAACATCTCACGCTGGGTGCAGGCACCGGTGCTGTTGGCAACGCTGATGGCCGGTCCGCTGGGGCTCGGCATCTGGCTGCTGCTGCGCGAACCTGTTGCGCGCCGTCAGGGACGGTTTCGCTAAATCGCGGCTGGACGCTCGCGCGGATTTGCCTAACCATGCGCCGACACGCTTTTGGGAGAGAGCACGGCCATGGCGAAAAACGCCTATCACGATCACGCGACCTTTGATGCCATCATGCATTTCTGGGCCAGGCAGCGGCCCGATGGCCCCGCTTTCGATCAGGACGGAAGGGTGACGACTTACGGCGAGGCGGACATCCTCACCCGCCAGCTGATCGCGCTGTTGCAAGCGCGCGATATTGCGCCGGGAGACCGGATCGCATGGCTCGGCAAGAACCGCGATACCTACTTCCTGCTCTATATCGCTGCCGCGCGCATGGGTGCCGTGATGGTGCCGATCGGCTGGCGGCTCGCCCCGCGCGAGATCGCCTATATCCTCGGCGATACCGAGGCCAAGCTGGTCTTCGCCGATGC
>RDXA01000313.1 GCA_004292705.1 Sphingomonadales bacterium
GGCTCGGACAAGCAGGGGCGTGACCGCAAGACGCAGGCGATCCTGCCGCTCAAGGGCAAGATCCTCAACGTCGAGCGCGCGCGGTTTGACCGGATTATCTCGTCGAAGGAAGTCGGCACCCTCATCCAGGCGATGGGCACCGGCATCCGCGACGAATTCAATCTCGACAAGCTGCGCTACCACAAGATCGTGATCATGACCGACGCGGACGTGGACGGCGCGCATATCCGCACGCTGCTGCTCACCTTCTTCCACCGCCAGATGCCCGACATCATCCGCGCCGGGCACCTATTCATCGCCCAGCCGCCGCTGTTCAAGGTCGCCAAGGGGCGGTCCGAGGTTTACCTCAAGGATCAGCCCGCGCTCGACCGCTATCTGGTCGATGCGGGGCTGCAAGGCCGCGTGCTGGAGACGAGCGGCGGGGCGCGGGGTGGGGATGACCTGCGCGCGCTGGTCGATGGGGCGCTGCGGCTCAAGAACCTGCTCGCCTTCGTGCCGCGCCGTTATGACAGCGGCATCGTGGAGCAGATGGCGCTGGTCGGCGCGCTCGAACCCGGCCTGGCGGGCGAAGCGCTGGCCGCCGCGCTTGGCCGCGCGGCCGGGCGACTGGGCGCGGGCGACCGCGAAGCCCGCTGGAGCGCGTTGCAGCGTGACGATGGCACGGTGGTGTTCGAGCGTCTGTGGCGCGGCGTGAAGGACGTGCATGAAATCGAAGCGCGTTTCCTGACGAGCACCGAGGCCCATAAGCTCCACGGGCTGGCCGCCGCGCAGGCTGACACCTATGCTTCGCCCGTCCGGCTGGTGCGTGCAGGCGATGCCGTCACCGACGAACCCGAAGTCGATGCGGACGTAGCGGATGGCGATCCCTTCGCCGGAGAAGCCGAGCAGCCCGCCGCGCCGCCGCCACTGCCGCAGGACGACGGGATCAGCCGCCCCAGCCAGCTGCTGGAGGCGATCTTTGCCGCCGGCCGCAAGGGCCTCTCGATCAGCCGCTACAAGGGCCTAGGCGAAATGAACGCCGAGCAATTATGGGAGACCACGCTCGATCCCGAGAACCGCGCGCTGTTGCAGGTCAAGGTCGAGGATGCCGACGTCACCGACGAAATCTTCACCCGCCTGATGGGTGACATTGTCGAGCCGCGCCGCGAGTTCATTCAGGACAATGCGCTCAACGTGGCGAACCTCGACGTCTAGCCCCGCCCTAAGGACCCCGATGGCCCACCAGCCCCACCGCACCGAGGAATTGCAGCAGGCCAGCTTCCTGATCATCCTGGCGGTGGTCAGCCTGCTGATGGCGGTGATTGTCTATCCCTTCGCGCAGCCCTTGCTCTGGGCGGGGCTGGCGGCGATCATGTTCCAGCCGCTTTACCGCAATGTCCTGCGGCGGATGCGCGGGCGGCGCAATCCGGCGGCGGGGCTCAGCCTCGTGATCATCTTCATCCTCGTGCTGGTTCCCGCGGCCTGGATCGCATCGATGGTGGTCGAGCAGGCGATCGTGCTGGTGACGACGCTGCAGCAGCAGCCGCTCGATCTCGCGGTGCTGTTCGACACCGTCTATACCAATCTGCCGCAGGTCGCGCGTGACGCGATTGACCGCAGTGGCTGGGCCGATGTGACGATGATCCAGACCCGTCTGCAGGAATTGCTCACCGAAAGC
Source organism: Sphingomonadales bacterium (assembly GCA_004292705.1). Taxonomy (GTDB): domain Bacteria; phylum Pseudomonadota; class Alphaproteobacteria; order Sphingomonadales; family Sphingomonadaceae; genus Erythrobacter. The sequence goes on from RDXA01000313.1 coordinate 1,658, forward strand.
GCCGGGATGATCGCCACGCAGGCAGTCTCGATCGGCAGCGGGGCTTTGAGCTTCTTCCTGTCGTTCGGCGTAGCACTATACGTCATGTTCTTCCTGCTGCGCGATGGTGAGCGGATCGGGCGCACCGTGCTGTGCGCGGTCCCCGTCGAGCGCGCCATCGCCGACCGGCTGGCGGAGCGCTTCCTCGGCATCGTGCGGGCCACCATCAAGGGCACCGGGGTGGTGGCGCTGGTGCAGGGCGCGCTCGGCACGATCACGCTCTCGATCGCCGGGGTGCCATCGGCGCTGCTGCTTGGGGTGGTGATGGGCATTTTCGCGCTGGTGCCGGTGATCGGATCGGGGGCCGTGTGGGTCCCAGCCGGGCTGTGGCTGCTGATCAGCGGCTCCACCTGGCAAGGCCTGTTCGTGCTGCTGACCGGGTTCTTCATCATCTCCTCGACCGATAACGTGCTGCGCCCGATCCTCGTTGGACGTGACACCGGCATCCCGGACTGGATCATCCTGATCACCACGCTGGGCGGCATCAGCCTCGTCGGGTTCTCGGGCATCGTGCTCGGCCCGTTGGTTGCGGGGTTGTTCCTCGCCAGCTGGTCGATCCTGCGCGAACAGCGCGAAGAGGATGAGGAGGCCGAGCGACAGGGCGGGATCCGCGTCGATGCCTCGGGCCACACGCCGGACACGGCGGCTGACTGAGCCAATGCAACCGCTTGTCACTCCCGGCTCGCAGGGCGAGGCGATCGGGCGGCTGGTGGTCGCCGGGCTGATCGTGACAATGCTGCCCGCAATGCCCTTCGGCGCCTATCTGATCTATCCCTTCGCCATCCTGACGACGTGGTTCCACGAGATGGGTCACGGGCTCACGGCGCTGGCATTGGGCCAGCAGTTCGAGCAGCTTGTGATCTTCGCCAACAGCTCCGGGCTGGCCCAAAGCCGCGTTGCGGGCGACGCCTCGCCTTTCGTGCATGCGGCGATTGCCGCGGGCGGGCCGCTGGCGCCAAGCGCGGTGGGTGCGCTGCTGATTGTCGCCAGCGCCCATCCGCGCGCGTGGAAACCGGTGCTGTGGCTGGTGGCAGGCGCGATCCTGGCGAGCGTGATCATCTGGGTCCGATCGGCGACAGGCTGGTGGGCGCTGCCGCTGGTGGCCGCCATCATCGGCCTTGTCGCATGGCGCGGCTCGCCCGCCTGGGCGCGGTTCAGCCTGCAATTCCTCGGCGTGCTGGGTGCCATGAGCGCCCTGCGCGATTGGGGCTATCTGTTCACCGAGCAGGTGGAGCTTGGCGGTCAGGCGATGCTCTCCGATACCGGAGCGATCGAATCGGTGCTGGGCCTGCCGCACTGGTTCTGGGCGGGTGCCATCCTGCTGGTCTCGGGCACGATGGTCGGTGCGGCGCTCAAATACGCGCTGGCGGAAAAGCGCCTGCGCCCGCCGCCGCGCAAGCTCCCCGCCAACGTGTTGCAGTTCAAGCGCGATCCTCGCCGCTGACGCTTGTGGCAGTCCCGCAGCGCGCAGCGCTGCGTTAGGCTGCCGTGCATGGACACGACCGAACTCGCAGACCGGCTCGCCATTGCCGAGACGCTCGCGCTCTATTGCCGGGGAATCGACCGCTGTGACGCGGAGCAGCTCGCCGCTGTCTTCACCCCTGATGCGCTGATCGATTACGGCGACGGGGCCAGACCCGTGACCGAGGTGATCCCCGGCCTGATGGCGGGCCTCGGCGCGATGCGGCTGACACAGCACAATATCAGCAACACCGTGATGCGGATTTCGGGGACGACTGCCCGGGCCGAGACCAACTGCGTCGCGCTGCATCTGATTCCGACCCCGGACAGCGCAATCGAGCTGGTGGTCGGCGGACGCTATCTCGATACGCTCGAAAAGCGCAGCGGGCGGTGGCAGATCGCCGAGCGGCTCTACGTGATGGACTGGAACCGCACCGCACCGGCCACCATGGCGCTCGAAGGGGGGCTGCTCGATGGACTCCAGCGCCGCGGCGCGCGCGGAGCTGCTGACCCTGCGGCCGCATGGTGGGCGGCTGTTGGAGACACATGAGACACTGTCCAAAAGGAGAAAAGTGCTCCGCTCC
>RDXA01000348.1 GCA_004292705.1 Sphingomonadales bacterium
AACCGCGATCCTGTCACGCTGGCCGCGAATGACGTGCCAGCCGGCCACCATGATGGTCAGCGCACCGCCCGCGAGCGACATGATCAGCAGCAATTGCAGAAATTCGTAGAACGGCACCCACAGCGCGAGGGCCGCCAGCAGTTTGACGTCGCCGCCGCCCATCACCTTCAGCGCAAACAGGCCGGCGAGAATGAGGAAAGCGGCAAGGGCAACGCCGAGCTGGATGGCCACATCGGGCCACAGTGCCAGCCCGCTTGCCCACCAGAATGCGGGCGCTGTCAGCGCGATGGCGGCGTTCAGCCAGTTGTCGATCTGACGGCGGCGGATATCGGTGAAGGCGGCAAAGACCAGCGCAATTGCCAAGGCGATCAGCAGACCGTAGGAAATGGAACTCATCGACTTCGTGCCCCCGGGCAAGGCCCTGCGTGATGCAAGGGCCGTCCTTCATTGGGACACTGCTACAGGTTATGACTTACCAAATAGTAACCACACTTTCCGCTTCGGCACCGACATTCCCGGGAAGCGCCCGGTGATTGATCGCCGTGCCATTCCGCCCCAAGCGCACGAAAGCACCTGGGCCGCTGCCGACGGGCATGTCATCCGCCGGATCGACTGGCCCGGCCAAGACGGGCCTCCGCGCGGTTCGATCCTGTTTCTGCCCGGGCGCGGGGACTTCTACGAGAAATACCTCGAATCGCTTGAAGAGTGGCATCGCGCCGGCTGGCGGGTCACTGCGTCGGACTGGCGCGGGCAGGCCGGGTCGGGGCGGCTCGGCAAGGATGCAGTCACCGGCCATGTCGCGGATTTCGGCATCTGGATCGCCGATCTGGCGCGGCTGTGGGAGAGCTGGGTGGCCGAAACCCCCGGCCCGCACGTGCTGGCGGCCCACTCGATGGGCGGGCATCTGGTGCTGCGGGCGCTGATCGAACGGCGCGTGCGCCCCGATGCGGTGGTGCTGAGCGCGCCGATGACCGGGGTGAGCGGCCCGCCCCTGCCGCTGCCGCTGCTCCACCGCGTCGCGCGCATGATGTGCGCCATCGGCGATCCGACCCGGCAGGCGTGGAAGTGGAGCGAGAAGCCGGGCGAACTGCCCGCCGCCCGCGCCAACCTCCTCACCCACGATCCCGATCGCTATGCCGATGAACAATGGTGGCGCGATCACCGCCCGCAGCTGGTGATGGGCCCGGCGAGCTGGCGCTGGGTCGAGCGCGCCTATGCTTCGTGGCGGATGATCGAGGCTCCGGGCGCACTTGAAGCGGTGGACGTGCCGGTGCTGATTGTCTCGACGTCGTCGGACGAGCTCGTCAGCCATCCGGCCAATGTGCGCGCTGCCGCGCGGATGCCGCGGGCCGAGTTGCTGGTTCTGGGGGACGAGGCGCATCACGAGGTGCTGCGCGAGGTCGATACGGTGCGCGGGCGGGTGATGGCGACCATCGCCGACTTCCTTGACCGGGTGGTGCCGGCCCGATGATCCACGACTTCGCCGTGATCGGCGCGGGGATGGCGGGGGCCAGCATTGCTGCCGAGCTCGCTGCCTGTGGCAGCGTGCTCCTGCTCGAAGCCGAAGATGCGCCGGGCTATCATGCCACCGGGCGCTCGGCTGCCTTCTGGGAAGAATGTTACGGTGGCCCCGGTGTGGTGCCGCTCACCCGCGCTTCGGGCGCCTATCTTGCGGAACACGGCTTTCTCACACAGCGCGGCGCGCTTTATGTTGGGCGGGCTGAAGATCACGCGGAAATGGCCGATTTCCGCGCCAGCTATGCCGGGACGGGGGTTGCGATCACTCCTTTGTCTGCGCAGGCTGTGGCCGAACGGGTGCCGCATATCCGGCCCGAATGGAGCGAGGCGCTCTACCAGCCGGCCTGCGCCGACATTGACGTTGCCGGGCTGCACCAACATTATCTGGCGCTGGCGCGGCGGCGCGGGGTCGAGATCGCGGTGCGTGCCGGGGTGGCGGGCCTCGCCCGTGCGCAAGGGGTCTGGACGATCACCGGCATGCGCGGTCAGACATGGCACGCCGCGACCATTGTCAACGCCGCCGGGGCCTGGGCGGACGCGGTGGCGCGGTTGGCCGGAGTGGCTCCTGTCGGCATTGCGCCGTTCCGCCGCACGGTCGCGGTGCTGCGCGTCGCTCCGCAAGCTCCCGCTGATCTGCCGCTGGTGATCGACGTGGGCGGCAGCTTCTATTTCAAGCCCGATGCCGGACGGCTGTGGCTGAGCCCGCATGACGAGATCCCGAGTGCGCCGTGCGACGCCGCGCCCGAGGAAATCGACATCGCCATCGCCATCGACCGCTTTCAGGGCGTGACCGACTGGCCGATCGCAGCGGTGGAGCATAGCTGGGCTGGCCTGCGCAGCTTCGCGCCGGATCGGCTGCCGGTCTATGGCGCTGACCCTGATGTGGCCGGGTTCTTCTGGTTTGCGGGGCAGGGAGGCTTCGGCATCCAGACCGCGCCCGCGGCAGCGCGGCTGGCGGCGCAGATGTTGCTGGGGCAGGGGCCCGATGCGATGACCGAAGAGATCGTTCCTGCGGCCTATGCGCCGGGCCGTTTCAGGGTGCAGGCCGAGGCGCTAACCGTCTAGCCAAGCGGGCTGCGTTCTGGCATCTCCGGCGCGGGATTCGCAACTAGGGAGGGGCCGTCGATGGCGCACAAGTTTGAAATCTACAAGGATAACGCCGGCGAGTTCCGGGTGCGGTTCAAGTACAATTCCGAGGTGATGTTCTCGACCCAGGGCTATTCGAGCAAGGCCAGCGCGCAGAACGCGATCGATTCGATCAAGAAGAACGGCCCCAGCGCCGAGGTCGAAGACAACAGCTGATTTATTCCAAATTCCGTTCGCCCTGAGCTTATCGAAGGGCTGTTTTTTTCTTGAGGTCAGGGCTGCTTGGCCAAGAGAAGTGCAGTCCTTCGACAAGCTCAGGACGAACGGGGTTAGAGATTTTCCCCCGCCGCAGCTTCGGCTGCCGCGCTCGCCAGCGCGTCCACCCGTTCGTTCTCCGGGTGGCCATTGTGGCCTTTGACCCAGTGCCAGGTGATCTGGTGCGTGCGCGCGGCCTCGATCAGATCGTGCCACAGATCGGCGTTCTTGACCGGCTTCTTGCTGGCATTGACCCAGCCATTGCGCTTCCAGCCGTGGATCCACTTGTTCATTCCGTCGAGCACATATTTGCTGTCGGAATAGAGATCGACCTTGCACGGCTCGATCAGGGCATTGAGGCCCCTGATCGCGGCGGTCATCTCCATGCGGTTGTTGGTCGTATCGGGCTCGCCGCCCGACATTTCCTTTTCGTGGCGGCCCATGCGCAGCAGCACGCCCCACCCGCCGGGGCCGGGATTGCCCTTGCACGCGCCATCGGTGAAAATTTCGACCTGTTTCATAATGCCTTATTCTGGCCGGGCTTGGCTCAGCCTGCAAGCACCGCCGCGCCGCTTTTGTCGTAGAAGTGCCAGCGCTGGACAAATTGCATCGGGTCCTTGCGGGTCACGAGTGCATCGTCGGGGGTGTCGAGCCAGTCTTCCGCCCGGCTGGCAACGAAGCGCAGGCAGGCACCCTTGGCCAGCGCCGGGAACAGCGCGCATTCGGCAGGCTCCAGCGGGCGCACACGCTGATACCCTGCGATCAGCGCCGCCCCGCAATCCGCGCGGTAGGCGTTGGCGGCATCGAAACACCATGCCGCATGGGTCACCGCCAGATCGAACGCCATCGGCCCGGTGCAGGCGAAATAGAAATCGATCAGCCCCGTCACCCGCTCGCCCAGCATCAGCACGTTGTCGGGGAACAGATCGGTGTGGGTCTGCGATTGGGGGAGCGCGGACAGATCGAGCGCGGCAGCTGTGCGGGCATGATCGAGCATCGCGGGCAGCGCAGGGTCGATAGTCGCCAGCCGGTCCGCCCCGCATGCAGCCAGGATCGCGGCGCTGGCACCGAAGTCCATGGCATTGGCGCGGGTGCGGGGGAAATCGCGTGCGGCAAGATGCAGCCGCGCCAGCACTTCGCCCGCGGCCCGCGCCTGTGCCGAGGTCGGCCGGGTGGGGGAGACCCCCGGCAGGAATTCGATCAGTGCTGCGGCTTTCCCCTCTACTATCCGGAACGAGGCGCCCTCGCGGTCGTGCATGGTGCGCGGCACCGGACAGCCCTTGGCCGACAGATGATCGAGCAGATCGAGGAAATAGGGCAGATCAGCATAATCGATCCGCCGTTCATACAGCGTCAGGATGAAGCGCGTGCCGCTGTCCCGAGCGCCCGTCGTCTCGACCAGCCAATTGGAATTGGACACACCCTCGGCGATACCCTTGGCCGAGACCACATCGCCGACATCATAGTGGGCGATCAGCCGCGCGAGATCCTCCGCCCCGAGATGCGTGTAGACCGCCATGCCCGCCCGGTGCGTGGGCCTATTCGGTTAGCTGCCGGGGCAGCTTGAACACCATCTTCTCCTCGGCGGCGGTGATGGTTTTCTCGCTGATCGTGAATTGACCGGCGATGGCATCAACCACTTCGCGCACCAGCACTTCGGGCGCTGATGCCCCTGCTGTCAGCCCGAGGGTCTTGACCCCGTCCAGCCAGCCGAAGTCGATCTCCTCGGCGCGCTGGATCAGCTTTGCCGGGGTGCCGAGCCGTTCCGACACCTCGACCAGACGCAGCGAGTTGGAGGAATTGGGCGCACCGATCACCAGCACCAGATCGCAATCCTGCGCCAGTTCCTTGACCGCCGCCTGACGATTGGAGGTGGCGTAGCAGATATCTTCCGCGCGCGGCCCGCTGATATTGGGATAGCGCCATTCCAGCGCCTCGATCACTTCGCGCGTGTCGTCGACCGACAGTGTCGTCTGGGTGAGATAGGCCAGCTCTTCCTGTGGATCGAACGGCAGCTTGTCGACATCCTCGATGGTCTCGACCAGCGTCATCTGCCCCGGCTCGACCTGCCCCATGGTGCCGATCACCTCGGGGTGGCCTTCGTGGCCGATGAAGATGATGTGGCGGCCTTTTTCGATCTGGCGTTCGGCCTGACGGTGGACCTTGCTCACCAGCGGGCAGGTGGCATCGACATAGAGCAGCTTGCGGCGCTTGGCCTCGGCCGGAACGGCCTTGGGCACGCCGTGGGCGCTGAACACCACCGGGGCATCATCGGGCACTTCGTCGAGCTCCTCGACAAAAATCGCACCCTTGGCCTTCAGCCCTTCGACGACATATTTGTTGTGGACGATCTCGTGCCGCACATAGACCGGCGAGCCATAGCGATCGAGCGCCTTCTCAACTATTTCGATCGCACGGTCGACCCCGGCGCAGAAGCCGCGCGGGGCGGCGATCAGCAGATTGAGCGGGGGTCGCTGGGATGCGTCGGCGGCGGGCGTTTGAAAGGGCGCGTTCATGTCACCCCCTCTAGCGCTTTGTGGCTGTCCCGGCTAGGGCGCACGGGATCGGAATTTCGAGGACGGCTTCAATGATGCTTCGTGCGCGTGCCTTTACGGCTCTTGGTCTGGTAGCGGTGCTGTCCGCCTGCTCGCAGAAGGGCGAGCTGGTGATTGATCAAGGTGTGGGCATTGCCAGTGTGCTGACGCTCTGCCCTGCCGTCGGGATTCCCGACTACACCGGCGATATCACCACCTTTCGCTCGGCCGGCGACAAGACTGTCTCCGGTCTGGATGTCAGCGCGGCGATGACGAATCTGCGCGCCACCTGCAATGATACCGCTGCCCAGATCTATTCCGAGGCGAGCTTCACCGTGAACGCCCGCCGCACGGACGTGCGCGGTGCGCGCACGGTGGAACTGCCCTATTTCGTCACTGTGCTGCGCGGCGGCACGGCGGTGGTGTCAAAGCGCATCGGAACCGTCAGCCTGACCTTCGCCGATGGGCAGGAGCGCTCGCAGGCCACCGCCAGGGCGGGGGGCTTCATCAACCGCGCCGATGCCGCACTGCCCGAGGATATCCGCCAGAAAATCACACGCAAGCGACGAGCGGGTGATGAAGAGGCAGCGCTCGATCCGCTGGCCGATCCCGAGGTGAAGGCGGCCATCGCCCGCACCCGGTTCGAAATGCTGGTCGGCTTCCAGCTGACCGAGGACCAGCTGGCCTATAACGTGACGCGCTGATTTTTTGCGGAGGCGCCTCCGCGCCTTCGTCCTCGGCAAGTCTCAGGCCCTTGCGGGCCTGATCGCCTGCGGGCGGCCGTTCGGCCTAGCGACGCCTGCGGCATCGGGCCATCGCCGCACGCTCGCGTCGTCGTTGGTGCCTTGCTCTCCTCCCCGCCGCTCCGGGCTTGACCCGGGGCCCCGCTTCCTTCTTTGCACGCGCGAGACCACGCGCCAGACGCTAGAGAACACGCATGACCGAACCCAAGACCCTCTATGCCGCCCATGCGGCGCTTATCGAACAGGTGCTCACCGAACTGACCGGCGAAGGCACGCTGCCCGCCGGAACCAGCTTTGCCAATGTCACGCTCGAACCGCCGCGTGATCCCGCGCATGGCGATCTTGCCACCAATGCCGCGATGGTGCTCGCGAAAGGTGCAGGCATGAACCCCCGTGCCCTGGCCGAGGCGATCACCGGCAAGCTTGCCGCGCACCCCGGTATCACCAGCGCCGAGATTGCCGGGCCGGGCTTCATCAACCTGCGCCTTGCCCCGCAGGCATGGCTGGATGAATTGCAGGCGATTGCCCAGCTGAGCGCCGATTACGGGCGCTCCGCGATGGGTGAGGGCCGGGTGGTCAATGTCGAATATGTCTCGGCCAACCCCACCGGGCCGATGCACATGGGCCATTGCCGCGGCGCGGTGGTGGGCGATGCGCTGTCCTTGCTGCTTGAATTCGCGGGGCACACAGTCACGCGCGAATATTACGTCAACGATGCCGGCGCGCAGGTCGATGTGCTCGCCCGCTCGGTGCACCTGCGCTACCTTGAGGCGCTGGGCCAGACGATCACTATCCCCGAAGGCCTCTACCCGGGCGAATACCTGAAGCCGGTGGGCGAGGCACTCGCCGCCGAATTCGGCGACCAATATGCCGCCGCGACCGAGGCCGAGTGGCTGATCCTGTTCCGCGCCCGCGCCGTGGCGGCGATGATGGACATGATCCGCGATGATCTGGCGACGCTCGGGATCAAGCATGATCTGTTTTCATCGGAGGCTGAACTGCAAGCCTCGGGCAAGGTCGATGCCGCCGAGGCCTGGCTGCGCGAACACGACCTCGTCTATGACGGCGTGCTCGAAGCCCCCAAGGGCAAGGCCCCGCCCGAGGACTGGGAGCCGGTGCAGCTCCCGCTGTTCCGCTCCACAAAGTTTGGCGATGATCAGGATCGCCCGATCAAGAAGTCGAACGGCGCGTGGACCTATTTCGGCGCGGACTTGGCGTATCACTTCCAGAAGGCGCAAGATGCCGATGCGCTGGTCGACATCTGGGGCGCGGATCACGCGGGCACGGTCAAGCGGATCAAGGCGGCGGTGGCCGCGCTGACCAGCGCGGACGGCGCGGTGCCCAAGCCGTTCGAGGTCAAGCTCGTCCAGATGGTGCAGCTGATGAAGGGCGGCCAGCCGTTCAAGATGTCGAAGCGCGCGGGCAATTTCGTGACACTGGCGGACGTGGTCGACATGGTCGGCAAGGACGTGGTGCGCTTCACCATGCTGACCCGCAAGCCCGACGCGCAGATGGATTTCGACTTCGACAAGGTGGTCGAAGCCTCGAAGGACAATCCGGTGTTCTATGTCCAATATGCCCACGCGCGGATCCGCTCAACGCTGCGCAAGGCGGCCGATCTGGGATTTGCGCCGTCTGCGGAAGGGCTGGAGCGGCTTGGCACCGAGGAATTGGCGCTGGTCGCCCGCGCCGCACAGTTCCCGCGCGAGATCGAGGCCGCAGCCCGCGCGCGCGAACCGCACCGGATTGCCTTTTATCTCTATGATCTGGCCGCCGATCTCCATGCCTATTGGAATCTCGGTAATGACCGGCCGGAAAAGCGGTTCATCGTGGAACAGGATGCAGTCATGACCGCAGCAAGGCTTTTCCTCGGCACGGCAATCGGGCAAGTGATCCGCAATGGCCTCGCCGTGCTCGGCGTCGAGGCAGTCGAGAGCATGTAACCGCCGGACGCTGGTCGTCTCGGGCGGGGTGCACGGGGTTTCGCCATGATCAATGCCGAATACGAGGAACTGGACAACGAGGGCGGCGAGCTTGATCTGGCCGACACCGACAACCTCCCGTGGCTGGAAGCCGATGATGAAGATGAGGCTGCGGGCGGGATCGACACCGGGCAAATCATGCTATTTGCTGCCGGATTGCTGGTGCTGCTCGCTGCAGTCGTCAGCGGGGTGTGGTGGCTCTCCAACCGCGCGGCGGGCACTGAAACGGTGGCCGACGGCAGCGTGATCGAAGCGCCTGCGGGGCCGATCAAGCAGCGCCCCGACGAACCGGGCGGCAAGGAGTTCGCCGGCACGGGCAACGTCGCGCCCGTGGTGGGCGAGGGCGGATCGCGTCCGGCGGTGGTCGCCGATGCGCCGGTCTCCGCACCCGCAAGCGCGCCCGCGCCTGCCGCAACCAAGCCGGAGTCCGCAGCCGGGCAGGCAGCGGCGACGGGCGGGGTGGGCGTTCAGCTCGCCGCCTACGGAACCCGCGCCCGCGCCGAGCAGGGGTGGAGCGATATCTCGCGACGCACCGATGCGCTGGCCGGGGTCAAGTACCGGGTGGTCGAGGGCAAGGTCGATATCGGCACGGTCTATCGCCTTCAGGCCGTCGCCGGCAACCGCGCGGAGGCGGACAAGCTGTGTGCTGCCCTGAAAGCTGATGGGGTCGATTGCCAGGTCAAGTGATCGCGCCTGCGGTGACGGGGCCGTTGCAGGGTCATTGCCCGGTCGTCGCCAGTTCGAGTTCGGCTTATTCGGAGGTCTTGCGGGGTGTTTTCCCCGTTATTGACCCCCTTTGACCCTTGCGAGAGCCTGGTCACAATGCGACCCTGATGATCTTATGATTCCGGCAATCTTCGGCCTTGGCGGCCCGCACCTCACCGCCGACGAGCGCGCCTTCTTCCGCGAGGCTGACCCTGCGGGTTACATCCTGTTCGGGCGCAATTGCGTGAACCCGGAGCAGCTGCGCGCGCTGACCGATGATCTCAGGAGCATCCACGGCCGCGATCGCCTGCTGGTCTCGATCGATCAGGAAGGCGGACGGGTGGCACGCCTCAGGCCGCCGCATTGGGCGGGCTACCCAGCGGGCGAGGCATTTGAAAAACTTTATGAAATTGCTCCGGCGAGCGCGATTGAGGCGGCCCGCGCCAATGCCTTTGCGATGGGGCTGGAGCTTGCCGCGATGGGGATCACGGTGGACTATCATCCCCCGCTCGACCTCAGGGTGCCGGGTGCGCATCATGTGATCGGCGACCGGGCCTTCGGGGCCGATCCGATGCAGGTGGCAGCCCTCGGCCGCGCGGTGCTGGAAGGGCTGGCGGCAGGCGGTGTGACGGGCTGCATAAAGCACATGCCGGGCCACGGCCGCAGCGATGTCGACACCCACAAGGCTCTTCCCACAGTGACCGCTGGTGCCGATGAACTGGACGATGATCTTGCGCCTTTTCGCATCTTGAATCATGCACTTATAGGCATGACCGGGCACCTCGTGTTCACCGCGTGGGACGCCGAGAACCCCGCAACACTTTCGTCCACCGTGATCCGCGAGGTAATCCGCGGGAGCATCGGCTTCGACGGTTTGCTGCTGACCGACGATATCGACATGGAAGCACTCGGCGGCACCATCCCCGAACGCGCTGCTCGCGCCCAAGCGGCGGGATGCGACATCGTGCTGAATTGCTGGGCGAAAATGGACGACATGATCGGCATCTGCGAGGTGCTTCCTGCCATGTCTGACACCACCGCCGTACGGCTTGACCGGGCGCTGGCAGGCACCCGTATTGCCCCCGCACTGGCCCCTGAGGCCGCTGACTTGCTGGCCAAACGTGATGCTCTGCTGGCCCTCGCCGGAACCCCGGCATGAGCGAGACCGGCACCCCCTTCATGTTTCCCCCCGAGGGCGCGAAGGTCGATGAGGGCGCGCTCTATCTTGCGCTTGACGGGTGGGAAGGCCCGCTCGACCTGCTGCTCGATCTGGCGCGGCGGCAGAAGGTCGATTTGCGCCAGATTTCAATCCTTGCGCTGGTCGATCAATACCTGACCTATATCGAGCGCGCCGGGGCCTTGAAGCTGGAGCTCGCCGCCGATTACCTCGTGATGGCGGCGTGGCTCGCCTATCTCAAATCGGCGATGTTGCTGCCCAAGGCGGAGCAGGAAGACCCGAGCCCGGAAGACCTGGCGCTGCGACTGCAACTGCGCCTGCAACGCCTGGGTGCGATGCGCGAAGCCGCCGCAAGGCTGATGGCGCGCGACCGGATCGGGCGCGACGTGTTCCCGAGAGGCGCACCCGAAGGCCTGCGCACGGACCGAAAAATCGTGTGGCGCAGCGATCTGTTCACGCTCATTCAAGCCTATGGGCAGGTCAAGGCGCGCACCGCCCCGCGCATCTATCACGTCGCCAATCGCCCGGTAATGACGCTCGACAGCGCATTGGAGCGCGTTTCGGCGATGCTCGGGGTGACGCTGGAATGGATGGAAATCCGCGACTTCCTGCCCCCCCACGCCTCGCCCGAGCTGAGGCGCTCGGCGCTCGCCTCGAGCTTTGTTGCAGCGCTGGAACTGGCCAAGCGTGGGCGCGCGGAGCTGGATCAGGACGCCGCGTTCTCCCCCTTGCGCATCCGCCGCCTCAAGAAAGGTCTGCCGGCGTGAACGAAGAGCCGGGCACGCTGGAACGTGCGATCGAGGCAACGCTGTTCGCTGCCGAAGAGCCGATGGGTGTCGAGGCCCTTGCCGCGCACCTCGGGGGGATGGCAGCCAACGATGTGCAAGAGGCGCTGGGGCTGCTTGAGGCGCGGTATCGCATGCGCGGCGTGCATCTCGTCGAGCGAGGCGGACGCTGGCATTTCGAGACCGCACCCGACCTCGCCCACCTGCTGCGCCGCGAGAAGGAGCAGGTGCGGCGTCTCAGCCGAGCGGCCACGGAAGTGCTCGCGATCATCGCTTATCACGAACCCGTCAGCCGCGCCGAGATCGAATCGATCCGCGGTGTGCAGACCAGCGCAGGGACGCTCGACGTGCTGATGGAGGCAGGTTGGGTGCGCCCCGCCGGTCGCCGCGAAGTGCCCGGCCGTCCGGTGATCTATGCCACCACGCCTGATTTCCTCGACCATTTCGGCCTCGCCAGCCGCCGCGACTTGCCCGGCATCGAGGAATTGCGAGCGGCTGGCCTGCTCGATCCGGTTGACGAGGCGATGGAGGCGGCGCTGGAAGGATCGGGACGCTTCGAACCTGACGAGGAGGCTGACGCTCCCGCCGATGAAGACGACAGAGCGGACGACGAGAATCTGGCAGACTGACTCGCAATTCCCGAAGGCTTGGCCTAAATGGGGCGTTATCGAAAGCTGGGCCGCGACCCGGCCTTGCGGCACTCCCACGCCCCCGCCGCTGTTCAGGAGTTGAGACAATGGGTTTTTCGTCGATCTGGCACTGGGTCATCGTCCTGTTGATCGTGTTGATTCTGTTCGGACGCGGCCGCATTGCCGAAATGATGGGCGATTTCGGCAAGGGCATCTCGAGCTTCAAGAAGGGGCTGAACGAGACCGAGGAAACCGCCGCCAAGGCCGCCCGGATCGAGCCGCCTGCTGCCCCGGTCGAAACCCCGGCCCCGGCCGACAAGACCGACACCACCGGCGCCTGACAGCCCTCTCAAGGAGGCGGGCTGACCGCACCTCTTTATGTTCGACATCGGCGTTGGAGAGCTGCTGGTCATCCTGATCGTCGCGGTCGTGGTGATCGGGCCGAAGGACTTGCCGCTTGCCATGCGCACAGCAGGGCGTTGGATCGGCAAGATGCGGCGCATTTCCGCACACTTCCGCAGCGGCATCGACACCATGGTGCGCGAGGCCGAGCTGGAGGAGATGGAAAAGAAGTGGAAGGCGCAGAACGAGGAAATCATGCGCCGTTCCGCTGCCCTGACCGAAGCCGAGGCTGGTGCCCCCGTGATGACCGGCCCCCCTCCCGCCGATAAGGCGCCTGCCGAAACGCCGACGCCCGAGACCGTGTCCGCCCCCGTGCTCCCGGAGTCTGTGCCAGCACCCGCGCCTGAAGCGCCCGCGAAGGGCAGCGCCGATGTTTAAGGTCGACGATCTCGACGAGACCCGCGCGCCGCTGCTCGATCACCTGATCGAACTGCGCACCCGCATCATCCGCGCACTGCTGGCGCTGGGCGTGGGGTTTGCCGTGTGCCTCTATTTCGCCGATGCGATCCTCGGTATTCTGGTGCAGCCGCTCAAGGATGCCTTTCCCGAGGGGCAGGGCCAGCTGATCTTCACCCGGTTGCCAGAGGTCTTCTTCGTCGAGCTGAAGGTCGCATTGTTCGCGGGCTTCATGGTCAGTTTTCCGGTGATCGCCAACCAGCTGTGGGCCTTCGTCGCACCGGGGCTCTATGCGCGCGAGAAGAAGGCTTTCCTGCCGTTCCTCTTCGCCACTCCGGTACTGTTCGGCGCAGGCGCGGCGCTGGCCTATTTCGTGGTCATGCCGGTCGCCTTTACCTTCTTCCTCGGATTTGGCGGGACCACAGGCGGGCTCGACGTGCAGGCGCTGCCGAGCGCGGGGGATTACCTCAGCCTCGTGATGCAGTTCATTCTCGCCTTCGGGCTGACCTTCCTTTTGCCGGTGCTGCTGCTGCTGCTCCACCGCGCCGGGATCGTCACCCGTGCGCAGATGGTGGCGGCGCGGCGCTATGTGATTGTCGGCATCTTCATTGTCGCCGCAGTGGTGACGCCGCCCGATCCGGGCTCCCAGATCGTTCTGGCGGTGCCGCTGTGGCTGCTGTTCGAGGCTTCGCTGCTGCTGATGCGCTTTCAGGAAAAGGCCGTCGCCGCCGACAAGGCCGCGCGCGAGGCGGAAGCGGCTATCGAGCAGGCGGCGGAGTAATCGCGAACTTCGTCCAGCACGAAGGGGACTTTTTCCCTCACTCCCCCCGCACCTTCACTCCGCCAATCCAAACCTGCAGGATCTTCGTTTCGCGCAACGCGTCGGGCGAGGCGAATAAGGGGTCGCGGTCGACCAGCAGAAAATCGGCGCGCTCGCCCGGGACAAGTCGCCCGAACCGCCCTTCGGCAAACCCGGCATAGGCGGCGTCAGATGTGAAACCTGCAAGCGCCTGTTCGCGGCTCACCGTCTCTTGCGGGAACCACCCGCCGAAGGGCTGGCCGCCAGCGTCGGTGCGGCTGATTGCGGCGGCCATGCCGGCCCAGGGATCGGCAGGCTCCACGGGTGCGTCAGACCCGAAGGCCAGCCGCCCGCCGACTTTCAGCACGCTCCGCCACGGATAGGCGCCTGCCAGCCGGTCCGGCCCCAGCCGCGCTTCGGCCATCAGCCTGTCCGAGGTCTGGTGGAGCGGCTGCATCGAAGCGATCACCCCGTGCTGCCCCAGCCGCGCGATATCGACCGGATCGATAATCTGCGCGTGCTCGATACGCCAGCGCCGGTCGCCCTTGTAGCTGGTCGAAAGCTCCTCGATCGCGGCGAGCACCTCGGCATTGGCACCGTCGCCGATGGCGTGGACGGCGGTCTGGAAATTGTCCATCGCCGCGCGGCTCATCAGATTGCGCAGCTGCGAGGGGCTGAGCAGCGGCAGGCCCCGCGCGCCCGGATCGTCGTGGTAAGGCGCCTTCAGCACCGCCCCGCGCGATCCCAGCGCGCCGTCGAGATAGAGCTTGATCCCGGGCATGCGCAGATGATCGGCATAGAGCCAAGCGGTGGGCTCGGGCCCGGCGACCTGCTCGAGCGTGTCGATACTGTCGGCATAGGCCATAATGCGGACCATCAGCCGCCCCGCATCCCCGGCGCGGCGGAAGGTGTTCCAGTCGACCAGTTCGGTGCCCATGTCCGCGACCGCAGTGACACCCTTGCCCAGCAATACCTCCTGCGCCTTGGCGAAAGCCAGATCACGGTCTTCGGGGCGCGGGGGGGGAACGACCTTGCCGACCAGCTGGACAGCATTGTCGACGAAGACGCCGGCGGGATTGCCCTTGGCATCACGGATGATCTTGCCGCCCGACGGATCGGGAGTCTTGGCCGTCACGCCCGCTGTCTGGATCGCCAGCGTATTGCCCCAGTTGGCATGATTATCAGCGCGTTCGAGCCACACCGGACGGTCGGCGACCACCGTATCCAGCTCAGCCGCCGTGGGGAAGCGTCCGAGGCCCCACTTCTCCTGGTTCCAGCCGCGCCCGATGATCCACGGACGACCGGGGTTCTCCTCGGCGAAAGTCCTGATTTTCGTCAGCGCATCTTCGAGCGAGGTGGTGGCCGAGAGATCGAGCGTCAGCGCGGCAAAGCCGATGTCCATCACGTGCACATGCGCGTCGATCATGCCGGGCAGCATCACCCGCCCTTTGCCATCGAGGCGGTAATCCACCGCAGGCCGCTTGTCCCCCCGCGCCAGCACGGCGGTCACCTTGCCCTCTTCATCGAAGATGAGGCCGGAGAAGCGCTTCACCTTGCCCTCGGCATCGATCGTGATCCCGTCGACATTGTCGACCAGCGTATCGGCCCAAGCGGGCGCGGCGAGAGCAAGAGCGGATACGGCAGCAAGAGCGGCAGAGACAGTGCGCAGCATGAATGTCCTCAGGGTGGCATAAAGCGGTAGGCTGAGGTGCCTATCGCTTTGCCAGTCGCTTGCCAACTTTGACCCGTGCGGGAAATCCTTTAGCGGAAATGGCGTGTGGCCGATTGCCCTTGCGCGCCCAAGTCTCTAATCGCCCGTGCATCATGTCTTCGCAACCAGCCGCATCGAGCCCCAAGGGCGCCGCCGCCACCCCGGCCGACCTTACCCTTGACGACGTCCGCGCCGCCGCCGCGCGGATCGCGGGCGCGGTGGTCGAAACGCCGATGATGCACTCGATCACCCTGTCGAACATTACTGGCGCGGATATCTGGCTGAAGTTCGAGAACCTGCAATTTACCGCCGCCTACAAGGAGCGCGGGGCGCTCAATGCGCTGCTGCTGCTGAATGACGAACAGCGCGGGCGCGGTGTGATTGCGGCTTCGGCTGGGAACCACAGCCAAGGGCTCAGCTACCACGGCACGCGCCTTGGCGTGCCCGTCACGATCGTCATGCCGCGCACCACCCCGACGGTGAAGGTGATGCAGACCGAAAGCGTCGGCGGCAAAGTGGTGCTGGAAGGCGAAACCTTTGACGAGGCCTATGCTCACGCGAGAAAGCTCGAAGGCGAGCTGGGCCTGACCTTTGTTCACCCTTTCGATGATCCTGATGTTGCGGCGGGTGCAGGCACGGTGGCGCTGGAAATGCTCGCCGTGAAGCCCGATCTCGATTGCATCGTCACCCCGATTGGCGGGGGCGGGCTGATCTCGGGGATGGCAACGGTTGCCAAGGCGATCAATCCGGCGATCGAGGTTGTGGGCGTGCAGGCGGGGCTGTTCCCATCGATGTTCGACCGGATCAAGGGCGCGAACCTGCCGTGCGGCGGGGACACGCTGGCGGAAGGCATCGCGGTCAAGGTGCCGGGCGATTTCACCGCGAAAGTGATCGCCGAAAAGGTTGATGACATCCTGCTGGTTGACGAACCCGCACTGGAAAAAGCAGTCGCGCTGCTCCTTCAGATCGAGAAGACGGTGGTCGAAGGCGCGGGTGCGGCGGGGCTTGCTGCTGTGCTGCGCAATCCGGCGCGCTTTGCGGGCAAGACCATCGGTCTGGCGCTGTGCGGGGGGAATATCGACACGCGCCTGCTTGCCAATGTGTTGCTGCGCGATCTGGCGCGGCAGGGGCGTCTAGCACGCCTCAGGATCACGTTGCAGGATCGCCCTGGCGCACTGTTCAGGGTGATGCGCCTGTTCGACGAGCACAACGTCAACATCATCGAGATCTACCACCAGCGCATTTTCACCACGCTGCCGGCCAAGGGCCTGATCACCGATATCGAATGCGAAGCGCGCGATGCCGAGCAGGTCGACCGGCTGGTCGAGGGGCTGCGTGCCAATGGCTATTCGGTGCAGCTGGTCGAACTCGGCTGAAATCTGCCTGGGATCGGGCTGGCCAAACTCCGGGCAAAAATCCCGGTATGCGCCATTGCGGGCCATCTTTTTCGGGAGATACCTCGCCTTCCGCGCATATTCTCGAATTTTTCATGGTTAAGGGACTTTTACCGCGGCTTGGGGCAGGGCATAAGATTTTCTTAACGGTTTCGCCCCGGCGATTCATCCGCACAAAGGACAGGCCACACCCGTGACGGCACCGATCCGCTTCCCTCGGTTCTTCGTGACCAGTCCTGCGCCCTGTCCCTATTTGCCGGGGCGCAGCGAGCGCAAGGTGTTCACCGAGCTCAAGGGCCCCCACGCTGACCAGCTGAACGAGGCGCTGGGGCGCATCGGCTTCCGCCGTAGCCAGACCGTTGCCTACCGCCCGTCCTGTCTTGATTGTCAGGCCTGCGTCTCGGTGCGGGTACTGGCAGGCCAGTTCCGCCCCTCCGCTACCCAGAAGCGCGACCTGAAGCGCAACAGCGATCTTACTGTGACCGAATGCCGCCCTTGGGCGACCGACGAGCAATTCGAACTGCTCGCCCGCTACCTCGGCCAGCGCCATCCCGATGGCGGCATGTCGGCGATGGACGAGCTCGATTATGCCGACATGATCGAGCATACCCCGGTGAGCAGTGTGGTCACCGAATATCGCGAGCCGGGGCCGAACGGCAAGCCCGGGCGGCTGGTAGGTGCCTGCCTGACCGACCGGCAGGGTGACGGCCTGTCGATGATCTATTCCTTTTACGAGCCCGACCATCCGGCCCGCGCTGGGCTGGGCAACTTCATCATCCTCGATCATATCCGCCGGGCGGCCGAGGAAGGCTTGCCATACGTCTATCTGGGTTACTGGGTCGAGGGCAGTCCGCGGATGCAGTACAAGATCCGGTATCGCCCGCTCGAACGGCTGACGCGCGAGGGCTGGCAGCTGATGGAGCCGACCGAGCAGCACCGACTGATCACCGCCGCGACGGCACCCCGTCAGCCGCAGGACCAACGCCTGACGGGCGTGCGGGGCAAGGATGGCCAACCTGTCAAGTTCTCGGCCAGTTGAGACTGCGCGGCGGCGTTTTTCACTCGGTCTCGCCATTGTCGCAGGATTGGGTCAGGGTCCTCTAACGCCGGACGGCATTCCGGTGGCCGCTGCAGATATGCAGCCGGTGCCGCAGCAGCAGGAAAGCGAGGAGGCGCGCGAGGAAGCAGGCGCAATCGCCGTTGCGCCGCCGCCCGCACCTGAGCCTGACGCTGCGCCTGTCCCCACGTCGCTCGATGCGCTGATCCCCGCCGATGCGGTCACAAACGCTGATGTCTGGGCGGCTGCCGGGGTTGCGAACCAGAGCCCGGTGGTGGTGCCCGATGACCCGCTGGCGGAGGCGTCCGAGCCGTTTACCGGTGGCGCGCAGGCTGACCTTGCCGTGCCGAGCGATACCGCTTTCCCGCTGACTGTTGATGGCATCCTTGCCGATTTCGCGCTTGAACAGCCCGAACCGTTGCCTGCCGATCCGGCGCTCGAGCAACTTGCCAGCATCGCCGCTCCGGTGCTTGCCGAGCTTCCCGAACTGGCCGAAACGCGGATCAGCAGCACGCTGGTGTTGGCGCTGCCGGTTGCCGCGAAGGCCTTTCCCGAGCGAGAGCAATTCGTGGACCGCTTCGAGGATCTCTCGACATTGCGGGCCGCCGAGGAGGAAGGCGACTCTGCCCCCCAGATCGCT
>RDXA01000314.1 GCA_004292705.1 Sphingomonadales bacterium
CCCGCCGAGACCGATCTCGCCGCCCCCGCCGATCCGTTCTATCACCGCACCGACATCAGCCTCGATTTCTACCGCGCGGTGAAGGAGCATCAGGGCGATCACCTTGCCAGCCGCACCTATGCCCGCGCGGTGACGGCCTTCGGCCTCGGGCTGCTCAACGCTACCGGCAGTCGCGTCTCGCGCCGCCAGTCGGACATCAACGCCGACCGCGAGATGAGCCTGCGCCAGATCCGCGCGATCCCGCACAACGCGATCCTCCAGCAGCTGGGTTACCCGGTCAACGTGATCGCCGGGATCGGCAGCGCCGCGGATGCGAGCCGCGAGGAAATCGCGGCCTTGCTGCAGGACAGCGCGCGCGGGCGGCAGATCATGCGGCTGGTGCGCGCCGCCAATGCACTCGCCAGCATCAAGACGGTGGCTGCCTTTGGCGAGCTGTTCAATTCGGCCTATTGGGCCAGCCGGACCTATCGCGGCACCGAGGATCATCTCGCCGGGCCGTGCGCCGCGCTGGCGGAATATCTCGTCGGGGATGATCGCACCGGGGTGTTCCGCCGCCTCGCCTCGCGCCTCAGGATCGACGCGCTGAAGTTCCACCGCCTGCTTGATCTGATGCCGCACGAAGCATCTGACCAAGCCCGCGAACAGGTGCGTCGCCGGATCGGGGTGTTGCAGGCGCTGCGACTGGCGCTGCTTCAGCACATGTTCCTCAAGATCGTCGCGGTCCCCGCCTTCAGCCGCGCTAACGACATCAGCCGCCGCGATGTGATCGAGATGGTGCTGACCTTGCGCGTCGATGAAGCACTCGTCCAGTTGCGCCGGGCCTTCCCGGTGCGCATTCCCACGGCGCGATCGAGCGGGACTTCATGACGCCGATTGCCAAGGCCCAAGCCCTGTCACTGCGCATCAGCACCGCGATCGCCAACGAATTCGGCGCGCATGGGTAATCCTCCCCTTAAGGGGAGGGGAACCACCGAAGGTGGTGGAGGGGCACGCGCAGGTGTTCCGAAGCTTTGATGTCTTGAACGGCCGAGGGTGCCCCTCCACCATGCTGCGCATGGTCCCTCTCCCCGTTCCGGGGAGGATTTACCGCGCGGTGCTGCCGCGCACGATCAGCTTCACCGGCACGCGCCTGCGCGCCGCCTCTCCTTCGTCGAGCACCGCTTCGACCAGCGCCGCGCCGGCCTCGGCCGGATCGGGGGCGATGGTGGTGAGCGGCGGACGGCTGAAACGGCCTGCGACCAGATCGTCGAAACCCAGCACGCCAACCGCCTGCGGCACCGCCATGTCGGCGGCGGCGAAGGCTTCCAGAGCGCCCAGGGCCATCGCATCGCAGGCGGCGAACACCGCGTCGACATCCTCTCCCCGCTCGATCAGGCGGCGCGCGGCGCGGCGGCCTTCCTCCTCGCGGGTGGCGGCGTTAACGGTCGGTGCGAGGCACGGCTCCAATCCGGCGGCGCGCATCGCTTCGGCATAGCCTTCGTAGCGTTCCGTAAACTGGACCTGCGGAGTGTTCAGCGCGCCGAGGAAGCACGGGCGGCGGTATCCGGCGGCCAGCAGATGCTCGACCGCCAGCTTTCCGGCCGCGCGGTTATCCGACCGCACCCAGTCAAGCTCGTCGAAAGGCGACCCCCAATAGGCGACCTTGCGCCCGTCGCTATCGAGTGCGCGGAAGTGTTCCCACGCCGCCTGGTTGGTGGTGGTGCCGATCACCACCAGCCCATCAGCGCGCCCCTGTTCCTGATAGTGCCCGAAGAAGTCGCCGGGCCGCGCCTGAAAGCTCACCAGTGTTTCGAACCCGCGTTCCGACGCGGCGACGCAGACCGAGCCGAGCAGCGCATAGGCGAAGGGGTTGATGCTGGAAGCACTGTCGCCCTCGCGGCAGATCACCACCACGGCCAGCGTGCCGGTGGAGCCGCGGCGCAGGCGTGCGGCACGCTCGTCCACGAAGTATCCGAGCGCCTCGGCCGCCTCGATCACCTTGCGGCGGGTGGCCTCGGCAATGGCGGGGGAGCCTGACAGCGCACGGCTGACGGTCGGCTGGCTGACGCCCGCCCGCTCCGCCACATCGAATGATGTCGGCCGTCTGCGCGATCCCCCGTTCATGCCTGTCTCTCTAGGGCGCAAGCTTGTCTCCGCGCAAGCTACCCTTGCATTGCTATTCGCACTGGAATTGTCCGCGAAGCTCTTGCAAGTTGACATGTGCGGGCAAATTGTGAACGTTCGCAAAGCAAGGCAGCGCGGAGCAACCGCGCACGGGGAGAGGGATCAGCGATGGCAATTGCACCGGGTGCGGCAGTGGCTGCGGGACATGACGCGGGCGATACGCCGCAGGTGGACGCGCCGGGGCTCAACTATTTCGTCTTTGCGCTGTTCTTCATCTTCGGCGGGATCACCTCGCTGAATGACGTCATCATCCCGAAGCTGAAAGAGCTGTTCACGCTGAGCTTCTTCGAGGCGAGCCTCGTGCAGTTCTGGTTCTTCATCGCCTATGCCGTCGTCGGCATTCCCGGCGCGCGGCTGGTCAAGAAGCTGGGCTATATGCGCGGCGCGGTGACCGGATTGCTGGCGATGATGGCGGGGTGCCTGCTGTTCATTCCGGCAAGCCAGACGGCGGCCTTCCCGATGTTCCTGCTGGCCTATTTCATCCTCGCGACCGGCGTGGTGCTGGTGCAGATCGTCGCCAACCCGCTGATCAGCGTGCTGGGCCCGGCCAAAACCACCCACAGCCGTTTGACCTTTGCCCAAGCATTCAACTCGCTCGGCACAACGATTTTCCCCTATTTCGGCGCGATCCTGATCCTTGGCGGACTTGCCGGAGTGACTGCCGCAGAGCTCTCGGGCGCTGAACTGGCCGCCTATCGCACCGCCGAAAGCCAGGCGATCGTGAACGGCTATCTCGGCCTTGCGGCAGCGCTGGCCGTGGTGGCGGGTGTGGTCTGGATTTTCCGCAACCGGCTGAAGGGCGAAAAGCACGAACAGACGAGCCTCGCGGACGGCCTTGCGCTGCTGGGTCGCCCGCGCTTCGGCTACGGCGCGGCGTGCATTTTCCTTTACGTCGGCGCGGAAGTCGCGATCGGCAGCTTCATCGTCAATTACTTGATGCAGGCCGAGGTGCTGAACATTCCCGAGCAGGACGCGGGCAAGCTGATTTCGCTCTATTGGGGCGGAGCGCTGGTGGGCCGCTTCATCGGCTCGGCGGTGCTGCGCATGGTCAGCCCCGGCTTGACGCTGGCGGCGGTTGCGGCAGGCGCGATCACGCTGATTGTGATCTCGGCCAACACGACCGGCGTGGTAGCGGGCTATTCGCTGCTGGCCGTCGGCCTGATGAACGCGATCATGTTCCCGACGATCTTCAGCCTCGCCTGCGAGAAACTGGGGCCGCGTGCGGCGGACGGATCGGGGATCATCAACGTGGCGATCTGCGGCGGGGCGATCATCCCGCCGATGTATGCCGCGCTGGCGGACGCCACCAGCCTCGCCTTTGCGCTGGTGCTGCCTGCGGCATGCTACGCCATCATTGCCGGTTTCGGGGTGTTCGCCAGAAAGCCTGCCTGACTCCGTCACACTTGAATAAGTATGCGCCGGGCTGGCAGGTAGGGGCGTGCGCGACTAGGTAGTGCGCACGCCACCAAAGGGGCCTTTGCGCATGAGCTTCACCGCTGACCGCCTGCTGCTGTTCGGAGCTACCGGCGACCTTGCTCAACGCATGCTGCTTCCCAGCCTGTTTGCGCTCGATGCCGACGGGTTGCTCGCGCCCGATCTCAAGATCATCGGCACCGCCCGGAGCGCGATGAGCAACAGCGAATATCGCAACTTCGCCCGCGCCGCGCTGGAGAAATATCTCCCCGTTGAACGCCGCGGACGGATGGCCGAGTTCCTCAACCGGCTCAGCTACCAGTCCCTCGATGCGACCACGCTCGAAGGCTATGGCGATCTCGCCAAGAAGGTCGGCACGCCCGCGCGAGGCCTCGCGATTTTCCTCTCAACCGCGCCAAGCCTGTTCGAGCCGACCATCAAAGGTCTGCAATCGGCGGGGCTGACGGGCGAGACGGTGCGGATGTGCCTCGAAAAGCCGCTCGGCACCGATCTTGCCACCAGCCGTGAGATCAATGATGCGGTGGCCGACGCCTTCCCCGAGGCCCGCACTTTCCGGATCGACCACTATCTCGGCAAGGAGACGGTGCAGAACCTTCTGGCACTGCGCTTTGCCAACCTGATGTTCGAGCCGCTGTGGAATGCGGCGCATATCGATCACGTCCAGATCACCGTCGCCGAGACAGTCGGCCTCGAAGGGCGCGTCGCCTTCTACGACGATGCCGGTGCGATCCGCGACATGGTGCAGAACCACATGCTGCAACTGCTCGCGCTGGTGGCGATGGAGCCGCC
>RDXA01000349.1 GCA_004292705.1 Sphingomonadales bacterium
CGCTCGATCGCCTCGCCCACCCGGCGCGCTTCTTCGGGCGCGTCCCACACGCCGATGACCTTGACCTTGTCGCCGCCATTGACCTCGGTCCACAGGGTCTTGTCGTGGCGCTGGCTGTTGGCGCGGATCAGGCCCGAAGCCGCGCCCAAGATATGCGGGGTAGAGCGGTAATTCTGTTCGAGCCGGATCACCTGCGCGCCCGGAAAATCCTTCTCGAACCTGAGGATGTTGGCGACTTCCGCCCCGCGCCAGGAATAGATCGACTGGTCATCATCGCCCACGACGCAGATGTTCTTGTGCTCCTGCGCCAGCAGCCGCAGCCACAGATACTGGACCGCGTTGGTATCCTGATATTCGTCCACCATGATGTAGCGGAAGGCGCGCTGGTAATGGCTGAGGATGTCGTGATGCGTGCGCAGGATGTTCAGCATGTGCAGCATCAGATCGCCGAAATCACAGGCGTTCAGGGCCTTCAAGCGCTCCTGATACCGGGTGTAGAGCGCAGTGCCCTGGCCATTGGCATAGGCTTCGTTCTCCACCGCATCGAGATCGGCGGGGTTGAGGCCGCGGTTCTTCCAGCGATCGATCAGGCCCGCCAGTTGCCGCGCGGGCCAGCGCTTTTCGTCGAGATCGGCTTCGGCGATGAGCTGTTTGAGCAGCCGCAGCTGATCATCGGTGTCGATGATGGTGTAATTGTGCTGCAAGCCCACCAGTTCGGCATGGCGGCGCAGCATCTTGGCGCAGATCGAATGGAATGTGCCGAGCCACGGCAGACCTTCCGCCGCCGGGCCGAGCAGGTGGCCGACCCGCTCGCGCATCTCGCGCGCGGCCTTGTTGGTGAAGGTGACGCACAGGATCTGCGAGGGGTAGGCGCGACGGGTCGCCACCAGATGGGCCAGCCGCGCGGTGAGCGCCGCCGTCTTGCCCGTGCCCGCGCCCGCGAGCATCAGCACCGGGCCTTCGGTCGCGAGCACGGCGGAGCGCTGCGGGGGGTTGAGCCGTGCAGCATAGGCCGGGACGGGATCATGCGCGGGCGCAGCAGAAGGCAGGGTGGAGTTCATCGCTTGTGAACAGGTAGGGAACGGTGCCGCCGCGGGCAAGTCGCTTCGCTGCGCTTATCGACCGCCCGCTTCAATCCCCGTCCACGGCGAGCCGCAACAGGCTGAGCTTGGCCTTGCCGACTTTGCGGGTCGTCTCGACCACAAGGCCATTGATCGCAGGGTCTTCGTTGAAAGCGGTTTCGAGGCTGATCCACGTCTGCGGCCCGATCCAGCCAAGCCGCAGCAGCCGATCAAGCGCGACCTCGCCCGCGCCCGAGTGATAGGGCGGATCGGCGAGGATCAGATCCAGCGGCTGGGTGGCGGCGCGCAACTGGGTGGCTGATCCTGCCTCGACGCGCGTCTGATCGCGGGCCTCCAGCGCGGTGATATTGGCGCGGATCGCATCGAGCGCAGGCCGGTCCTGCTCGACGAACAGGCAGTGCGCTGCCCCGCGCGAGAGCGCCTCCAGCCCCAGCGCGCCCGAGCCAGCGAACAGATCGGCCACCTGCAAACCCTCGAAATCGCCCAGACGGCTGGTGAGCATCGAGAACAGTGTCTCGCGCGTGCGGTCAGCCGTGGGGCGGGTGGCGTCGCCCTTGGGCGCGGCGAGCTTGCGCCCGCGCCATTGACCGGCGATGATCCTCATGTCTTGGGCGCGCGCGGCGGGGTGAGGCCGCGGGTGGGCTTGGGCCGCTTGCGTGCGCCGGGGCCGGAGCGCGGCGTTGCGGGCTTGACCGCGCCCTTGCGATCGGCCCCGCGCGGGGCGTTGGTGAGTGTCTCGCGGGTCTCGCGGTCAGGGGCGCGGGGCGGGCGTGGGGTGCGCGGGGCAGGTGCTGCCTTGGCTCCCCGGCGCGGCGCGCCGGGCTCTGCGCTCTCATCCTTGCGCGGCGCGGGGCGGGCCGAGGGGCCCTTGCGTGCCGGGAGGCGGGCGGGAGGCGGGGCCTTGGCGGGGGCGGCGACCACCACCTTCTCCGCTTTCTTCACGCCCCCGCGCGGGATCGGCGTGCCGGTCATCTCCGAGAGGAAATGCGCCACGGGCTTGCCGGTCAGCTCCACCGCCTGCCCCCGCGGCAGATCGCCGAGGTTGAAGGGGCCGTATCCGACGCGGATCAGGCGGTTGACCTGCAGCCCGAGATATTCGAGCACCCGGCGCACTTCGCGGTTCTTGCCTTCGGTGATGGTCATTTCGACCCACAGATTGCGCCCGCTGCTGCGCTCAAGGTTCGCGTTGATCGAGCCGTAGCGCACGCCCTCGATCTCGACCCCGTCCATCAGGTCTTCGAGCTGGCTCTGCGTCACCACCCCGAAGGCGCGGGCGCGGTAGGTGCGCGGCACGCCGCTGGCGGGGAGTTCGAGCGTGCGCTTCAGCCCGCCGTCGTTGGTGAGCAGCAGCAGGCCTTCGGTGTTCATGTCGAGCCGCCCGATCGGCATCAGCCGCGGTGTGCCCTTGGGCAGGGCATTGCGCAGCGCGGTGTAGATCGTGGGGCGGCCAGCCGGGTCGCGTTCTGCGGTGATCAGGCCGGTGGGCTTGTTGAAGGCGAACAGCCGTGTGGCCTCAGCCGCAGCGACGGGATTGCCGTCGACCGTCACGCCCCTGAGGCTCGCAAGGATCGTTGCCGGGGTATCCAGCACCTTGCCATCCACCGCCACGCGCCCCTCGGCAATCATCCGCTCGATCTCGCGGCGGCTGGCAACGCCAGCGCGGGCGAGCAGCTTGGCAATGCGGTCGCCCTCGGGGCGCGTTTCGGAGCGAGAGGGCTGGCTGGGCATGGAGGCTGCGCCTAGGCGGTCAGGGTGCCGCTCGCAAGGCCTCGCTCACGATCTGGTCGAACCTTGCAATTCCGCCTTCGAGCGTGCCGAGCGTCAGGTGCTCCACCGCGCCCGATGCCAGCCCCTGCTGGCCGAGTTCCGCCGCGCGGAAATCTTCCGAGGCGAACACCCCGCCGTCGAGCAGATTCCAGCTCTTTTCCCAATGCGCCAGCGCCTTGTCGGTCGCGGGTGCTTCGGGGATCAGCATGAAGTCCTCGACCAGCGTCAGATCATGCGCCTGCGGCATCAGCACCATCACATTGATGTAATCGGGGCTGGGCACGATGATCGTGGCGGGCAGAAGCTGGTAGGCGAAGGTCACCACCCGGCGCAGCGCCGCCATGTCGGTAAGGTCGATCCCCTCCATCTCCTCCAGCCGCCCGACCGCCGAGCGTTGATGCGGGCCGATCTGGTCGCCCGCAGTGATCCCGTCCTTGAAGAAGGGGCCGATGGTGGCGGCATGGAGGCGGGTGACGTGGTAGCTTTCAAGGAAGGCATCCATGATCAGCTTCCAGTTGCCGCGCACCGTGTGGAGCTTGCGCCGGAAGAGATGGGCTTGCGGCAGGCCAAAAGTGGCAAGGTCTTCGCCCAGCGCGCTGGCATCGCTGAAATCGGCACCGGGCTGCGGTGCAAACCAGATCAGCCCTCCTGCTTCGAGACACGGTAACTCCACCAGACCGTAATCACCCTTGTCGAGCCCGGGAAAGGTCTCCGGCCGGGGCAGGGCCATCAACCCGCCGTCGAGCCGGTAGGTCCAGGCGTGATACGGACACACCAGCCGCTTGGCGCACTGCACATCGCTGCCTTCGACCAGCCGCGTGCCGCGATGGCGGCAGACATTGAGGAAGACGTGCGCGCGGCCCTCGGCATCGCGGGTGATCAGCAGCGGCCGACCGGTGGCGTCATGCGGCACCGCCATGCCTGCATCGGGCAGCAGCGCCGACGGCGCGAGCACCTGCGGCAGGCGATCAAACAGCGCGGCCTTTTCGCGCGCGAAGTGATCGGGGCAGGTATAATTCGTCGCTGGCACCCGCTGCACTGCGCCCGCCACCTTGGCCCGGCCCTCGCGGATCGCCCCGGCCAGTGCCAATTGGCCCGGGGTGGGGCGCAAAATGGGCATATCTGTTGTTGCAGCGTTCATGGCTCTTTTCTCATCCTCTCCTGCCGGACTAGTGTGCCAGACATCGGGATCAAGCAAAAGGACTGCCTGCATGGATGACTTGGGGGCTACGGCGCGGCGCGACTGGGTGGGGGCGCTCAAGCCGTATCTGGAGAAGGAATCGCTGGCCGCGTTCTTCCTCGGCGTGTCCTCGGGCTTTCCCTATGCGCTGATTGGCGCGACGCTGACCAGCCGGCTGGCGCAGGACGGGATCGACAAGAAGACCGTCACCGCCTTCACGCTGGTGTTCCTCGCCTATAACTTCAAGTTCCTGTGGGCGTGGATGATCGACGGGGTGCGGCTGCCGGTGCTGGGGGCGCTCGGCCAGCGGGTGTCGTGGATGCTGCTCACCGGAGCGCTGGTGATCGCGGCCGTGGCGAACCTCGCCTGGGTCGATCCGGCGAGCAATATCGGCTGGGTGGCGACCTCGGCGATCCTCGTCGGCATTGCCGGGGCGACCTTCGACATCGTGATCGACGCCTACCGGATCGAGACGCTGCGGCCCGACCAGCTCGGCGTAGGCTCCGGCATGACCCAATATGGCTGGCGGATCGGATCGGCGGCGGCGGGCGCGCTGGCGCTGGTGCTGGCCGCGCGGGTGGGGTGGGAACTGGCATACACCCTGTGCGCTGCCTTTGCGCTGCCCGCCATGCTGACCGCGCTGGTCATGGGTGAGCCTGCACGCCGCCGCATCGCCGAGCGCAGCAAGGGGATCGGCGAGGCGCTGCGGGCGGTCTACGGCCCCTTTACCGAGTTCTTCCTGCGCAAGGGCGCGGTGCTGGTGCTGCTGTTCATCCTGCTCCACAAGATCGGCGACACGCTCGCGAACCTGACCGTGCGCCTGCTGCTCGATGACAAGGGCTACACCAATGACGAGATCGCCATCTACGACGTGGGGGTGGGCTTCTGGGCGTTTCTGGTCGGGATCTTCATCGGCGGGGTGCTTTACTCGCGGCTCGGGATGAAGCGTTCGGTGCTGATCAGCCTCGTGCTGATGGGCGTTTCCAACTTCAGTTTTGCCCTGCTCGCTGCGGTCGACAAGACCAATGCGGGCCTCGCGGCGACCTTCCTGTTCGAGAACATCGCCAGCGGCATCGGCGGGGTGACGGTGGTGGCCTATTTCGCCGCGCTCACCGACTTGCGCTTCACTGCCTCGCAATATGCCCTGATTTCGGCGGCGGCGAGCATCGTCGGGCGGGTGCTGACGGGGACGACGGCGGGGGCGCTGGTGGAGAGCTTCGGCTATGTGAACTTCTACCTGTTCACCACGGCCGCCGCCCTGCCGGGGATCGTGCTGTTCTGGCTGATGATGCGCGCCGGGCTGATCGACGCCTCGATCGGGACGGCGGGGACCGAGGGGGGCGAGGGCAGCTAGTCCGGCAGCTCGTCGTTGAGCCTGAGCACCTCGCCCGCGAGGTAGAGCGAGCCTGCGATCAGCACTGGCAGACCATCATCGGGGATCATCGCCAGTGCGCTCGGCACATCGGGGGCAGGGTGGGCCTCGGGGCTGAAAGCTGAAGCCGGGTGCCAGTCGTGCCCCGGCACCGGCACGGCGGTGATGCTGGCGAGCGCTGGGCCGAGCGGACCGATCAGCGAAGCGGGGTCTTTCCCCTCGATCATGCCGATGATCAGATGCAGCCGCTGGCCCGCGAAATGCTCGCCCAGCATTGCGCCCGCCTGCGGGTTGTGCCCGCCATCGAGCCAGACTTCGCGCAAGCCCGCAATCGGGCCGGGCCGCAAACGCTGCATCCGTGCGGGCCAACGGGCGGCTTGAAGACCACGCGAGAACGCGCCGCACCGCACCGGCAACCGATCCTGGTGGCGCAGCATGGCAATGGCGAGCCCCGCGTTCTGGAACTGGTGCACACCGGGCAGGGCGGGCGGGTCGAGGTTCATGCCGTCGATCCCATCCTTGCCGGTATGGTCCGAATAGGCGAGGCCCCCGTCACAGGGAGAGGCGAACCAGTCCTCGCCCTGAACGAACAGTCGCGCTCCCTTGGCTTCAGCCACGGTTGCGATGCTGTCGGTCTCGATCGCGGGACGCGCGATGTTGACAAGCGGAACGCCGCGCTTGGCAATCCCCGCCTTCTCGAACGCGATCCGCGCCATGGGCTCAGTCGGCACGCCATCCTCGGGCGCGAGCAGGAAGCGTTCGTGATCGAGGCCCAGCGCCGCAATCCCGCAAGCGGCGAGCACATCGGGCTCCAGCACATTGGTCGCATCGAAGCGCCCGCCCATGCCGACTTCGACAATGCAGACGTCAGCGGGCGTGCGGCTGAAGGCGAGGAACGCGGCGGCGATGGTGACTTCGAAGAAGCTGGGGCCGAGGTCTGCCCCGGCGTCCAAGACTTCCTCAAGAACATCGGCCAGCATCGCGTCAGAGATCAGCTCGCCTGCCAGCCGGATGCGTTCGTTGTAACGCACCAGATGCGGCGAGGTGGTAACATGGACGCGGTAGCCCTCGGCCTCCAGCATCGCGCGCAGGAAGGCGCAGGTCGATCCCTTGCCGTTGGTGCCTGCTACATGGAAGGTGGGCGGCAGCTGGCGGTGCGGATTGCCAAGGCGCTCCATCAGCGCGCGGATGGTGTCGAGGCCAAGCCGCCCCTGCGGCAGGCTCAGCGCCGCCAACCGATCAAGCAGCGCCTGAACGCGCGGGTCGTCGGAACGGCCGAAGTCTCTCACCGGGAGCCCCTCCCGCCTGCGGGAGGGGTTTGGGGTGGGAGAGAATCGTGCGCGCACATAGGTTGCACTTGCCCACCCCCGGCCCCTCCCGCAAGCGGGAGGGGGGACTTACGCCGCCTTGACCGGGGTCAGATAATCGAGAACGCTCGCCAACGTCGCCTTAAGCTCGCGGCGGTGCACCACCATGTCGACCATGCCGTGCTTGTGCAGATACTCGGCGCGCTGGAAGCCCTCCGGCAGCTGCTCGCGGATCGTGTCCTGTATCACGCGCTGGCCGGCAAAGCCGATCAGCGCGCCCGGCTCGGCGATGTGGATGTCGCCGAGCATCGCGTAGCTCGCGGTGACGCCTCCGGTGGTGGGGTCGGACAGCACCACAATATAGGGCAGCCCGGCCTGCTTCAGCCTGCGGGTCATCACCGTCGCGCGCGGCATCTGCATCAGGCTGAGGATCCCCTCCTGCATCCGCGCACCGCCCGCCGCAGTCACCACCACGTAAGCGCAGCGCCGGTCGAGCGCCTTTTGCGCGCCTTCGCAGAAGGCCTGCCCCACGGCCATGCCCATCGAGCCGCCCATGAAGCTGAAATCCTGCACGCCCACGACGGCGGGCTTGGCGTCGATCATGCCCGAGCCGACCACGAAGGCATCCTCATGCGGGTTTGCGGCGCGCGCGGCCTTGAGGCGATCAGTGTACTTCTTGGTGTCCTTGAACTGCAACGGGTCCTCGGTGACCTTGGGCAGGGGCAGCACCTCGAAACCGGGATCGAGCAGCAGCGCAAGGCGTGCATCCGCCCCGATCCGCCCATGGTGCTCGCATTTCGGGCAGACCGAGAGGTTCGCCTCGTAGTCCTGCACGAACAGCATTTCCTGACAGGATGGGCACTTGATCCACAGGTCCTTTTCCGTCGTGGCTTTCTTCTCGGAAGAAAAGCCCAGGGAATTGCGAACGCGATTGAACCAGTTCATGCGGCGTGCTCCTGTCGGGCGGTGTGGACGGCGGCGGCCAGAGCCGACGTCAGTTCCTTTAGCTTGGCCGGCGCTGCAGCGCCATATTCGCCGCAGATTTCGACGAGGGCCGAGCCGACCACCACCCCGTCGGCAACCTTGGCGATGGCCGCGGCTTGTTCGGGCGTGCGCACCCCGAAGCCAACCGCAACGGGCAGGTCGCTCGACTGCTTGATGCGCGCGACATTGGCTTCGATGCTCTCGATCAGCGCCTGTTGCTTGCCGGTGATCCCGGCGACAGAGACGTAATAGAGGAAGCCTTCCGACCCGTCGAGCACCTGCGGCAGGCGCGCGGCGTCGGTGGTGGGGGTGGCGAGACGGATCGGGGCGATGCCGTGCGCGCGCAGGGCCGGGCCGAGCGCCCAAGGGCTATCAAAGTCTTCCTCGGGCGGGATGTCGACGCAGATCACGCCGTCCACGCCAGCCTGCGCCGCCGCTTCAGCGAACCACTCCGGCCCGCGCCGGACCATCGGGTTGGCATAGCCCATCAGCACCAGCGGGACCTGCGGGTGCCGGGCGCGGAAGTCGGTCGCGTAGCGCAGCACATCGGCAGTGGTCGTACCCGCGCCCAGCGATCGCAGATTGGCGCTCTGGATCGCGGGGCCGTCGGCCATCGGATCGGTGAAGGGCATGCCCAATTCGATCACATCCGCCCCGGCTTCCACCAGCGCATCGAGATTGGCCGCCGTGTCACCATCGCCTGCGGTGATGAAGCAGACGAGCGCGGGGCGGGGGGCGGCGAAGGTGGTGGTGAGGCGAGTCATATGCGCAGAGACTTGGCAAAAGATCGGATAGCCAGAGCGGCGATCCCACTAAGTGCGACAATCCAAAGAGGGTTCGGCAACGGTACGCCGTACTTCCCGTGGACGAATGATGTGCCCGCGATTGCGACGATGTTGAACGCGACAAACAGGATCAGAGCATGGCGATCGAGCAAATCTCTCACAATTCAACTCCCAGCTTTTCTGCCACGGTGAAGATATCCTTATCCCCGCGCCCGCACAGATTCATCAGCACGATGCTGTCCCTAGGCATGGTCGGCGCGACCTTCGTCACCGCCGCAATCGCGTGAGCAGGCTCCAGCGCGGGGATGATCCCCTCGGTGCGGCAGAGCAGCTGGAAGCCTTCCAGCGCCTCGTCATCGGTGACGGCGGTGTAATCCACACGGCCCGATTCCTTCAGCCACGCGTGCTCCGGCCCGATGCCGGGGTAATCGAGGCCTGCGCTGATCGAGTGGCCTTCGGTGATCTGGCCGTCTTCGTCCTGCAGCAGATAGGTGCGGTTGCCGTGGAGCACGCCGGGCGATCCGCCGAGCAGGCTGGCGGCGTGCTGATCGCCGTCCAGGCCATGCCCCGCCGCTTCGACGCCGAGCATCTTGACCGAGGGATCATCGAGGAACGGGTGGAACAGCCCCAACGCGTTCGATCCGCCGCCGATACAGGCGACCAGCAGATCGGGCAGGCGTCCCACGCGGCTGAGCATCTGCGCACGCGCTTCCTTGCCGATCACGCTCTGGAAGTTGCGCACCATCTCGGGGTAGGGGTGCGGGCCTGCCGCGGTGCCGATGATGTAGAAGGTGTCGTGGACATTGGCGACCCAGTCGCGCAAGCCCTCGTTCATTGCGTCCTTCAGCGTCGCGCCGCCGCTGGTGACGGGGATGACCTCCGCGCCGAGCAGCTTCATGCGGAACACGTTGGGCGCCTGCCGCTTCACGTCCTCAGCGCCCATGTAGATCACGCAAGGCAGGCCAAAGCGCGCGCAGACCGTGGCGGTCGCCACGCCGTGCTGGCCGGCACCGGTCTCGGCAATGATGCGGGTCTTGCCCATGCGCATCGCGAGCAGGATTTGCCCGATGCAATTGTTGATCTTGTGCGCGCCGGTGTGGTTGAGCTCGTCGCGCTTGAACCACACTTGTGCGCCGCCCCCAGGATTCCCTTGGGAATCCGCCAACAAACGGAGTTCCTCGGTGAGGCGGGGCGCGAAGTAGAGCGGGCTCGGGCGGCCGACGTAATGCTCCAGTAGATCGTCGAACTCGGCGGCGAACGCCGGATCGGCCTGCGCCTTCCTGTATTCGCGCTCCAGATCGAGCACCAGCGGCATCAGTGTCTCTGCGACATAGCGCCCGCCGAACTGGCCGAAATGGCCACGGTCATCAGGCTGGGTGCGGAAAGAGTTGAGAGGTGTGTTCATTACTACCGTTCGGGCTGAGCCTGTTGGAAGCGACGCTGGACGAAGTCCAACCCCCGTCCTTCACTTTCTGACGAAAGTGCGGCCCTTCGACAAGCTCGGGGCGAACGGGAATTGCTTATGGGTTGCGAGCCGCTTTGCAGAAGGCCGTGATCTTGTCCACGTCCTTGATACCGGCAGAACGCTCGACCCCCGAAGATGTATCCACCAAAGGTGCGCCCGTAAGGCGGATGGCTTCGCCGACATTGGCGGGGGTGAGGCCACCGGCGAGGCCCCATGCGAGCGGTCCGCGATAGGCGTCAAGCAGGCTCCAGTCGAAGACGAGACCCATGCCGCCGGGCAGCTGGCCCTTGGGGGTCTTCGCATCGAACAGGAGAAAATCAGCGACCCCATCATAGGCCGATGCGCGCGCGACATCTTCGGCCTTTGACACGCTGAGCACCTTCCACACGGGCAGGCCAAAGCGCTGCCGGACCTGCGCGGCACGCTCTGGGCTTTCATGGCCGTGGAGCTGAATCGCGTCGAGCCGGCCAGCCTGCACCGCCTCGGCGATGGCCGTATCGTCGGCGTCGACGAACACGCCGGCCTTGCGGATTGCGGTGCCCGCTTGCACGCCAAGCTGCGCCGCGGCCACGCTCG
Organism: Sphingomonadales bacterium; assembly: GCA_004292705.1. GTDB lineage: Bacteria > Pseudomonadota > Alphaproteobacteria > Sphingomonadales > Sphingomonadaceae > Erythrobacter. The sequence continues at coordinate 10,519 of RDXA01000349.1, forward strand.
TCAGGAAGCGGGGTGAGGGCGGGAAGAAGTTGAAACCGATCCAATCGGCACGCGCTGCGATGCAGGCAGCGAGGGTCTCGGTAGTGGATATCCCGCAGATCTTGATGAGGGTGGCCATGGCCCGCGCCTTACGCGGCCCCAAGCGGCTTTTCCAGCACCACGAATGTAACCGGCGGATCGCGCAGAACGGGAAAGGGGCGCGTCTCGCCGGTGAACGCATAGCCGCGCCGCGCATACCACGCGATCAGCGCCGCACGGCTGTCGATCACGGTCATCTCCATCGCGGCAATACCCTCGGCGCAGGCAAGGTCTTCTGCGGCGTCGAGCAACCGTCGGCCGAGGCCTGCTGATTGTAGCGTGGGCAGCACGCAAAACATCCCGAGATAGGCAAGCGCCGCGTCCTTGCGGGTAACGGCGACGCAGCCGATCAGGCTGTCGCCATCCCGCGCCGTCAGGATCGTCACCGCCGGATCGGCGAGCAGCGCGTCGAGCTCCTCACGGCTTGTTCGCTCGTCATCGAGAATATCCGCCTCATGGTTCCACCCCTGACGCGCCGTATCGCCGCGATAGGCAGCTTCGAGCAGGGCTTTGAGGGCGGGGGCGTCCGCAGGCGTTGCGACGGCAATGGTCGTCATGGGGTCAGTCGTTCTGGATCAGCCGCAACAGCGTGCCATCGGGGTCGATCAGATAGGCGATGGTGAGCCCGCTCGGGTCGGGGGCGGCCGGGTGATAGCGCGGGATGCCGACGCGGGCATTCGGCACCCCACTCGCCTGAACCTGCGCCATCATAGCGGCCAGATTGTCGAGCCTGAGGCAGCAGCTGAACGACGACTGGTAGGGATCAAGATCGGGATAGGGGAAGAATTCGAGGCAAACGTCCCCGCGTGACAGGATCATCCACCCGTCCGAGCGGTAATCCTCTTCAAAGCCCAGTTCGACATAGAAAGCAGCCGTTGCGGCGAAATCGCGCGAGGGCAGGTTGGGGGTCGCCGTGTCAGCCATCGCTGCGGCGCCGCTAAAGCGTCGCCTCGATTGCCCGCGCGGCGGCCTCCGGGTCTTCCGCGCGAGCAATCGGCCGACCGATGACCAGCACGCTTGCGCCATTGTCGCGCGCCTGCCGGGGGGTGACAACCCGCTTCTGGTCGCCGGTGCCGCCGCCAGCGGGCCTCAGGCCGGGGACGACGAAATAGCCGTCCTTCCACGCCTTCCTCACCATCCCGACCTCTTGCCCCGAACAAACGATCCCGTCGAGGCCCGCCTCATGTGCGAGTTCGGCAAGGCGCATCACCTGCGTCTCGGCGCTGCCGTAGACGCCGGTTGCGGTGAGGTCGCCAGCATCGAGGCTGGTGAGCATCGTTACCGCCACCACCTTGCAGCCTTCTGCGGCCGCTGCCTTGGCATCCTCCATCATCGCCCGCCCGCCTGCCGCATGGACGGTGACGATCGCGGGTTCATAGACGTGGATCGCCTGCATCGCCTTGGCGACAGTATTGGGAATGTCGTGAAACTTCAGATCGAGAAAGATCGGCAAGCCAAGGTGCGCGATCTCATGCACCCCGTGCGCGCCGTGGGCGCAGAAGAATTCAAGGCCGAGCTTCACTCCGCCGATATGCGCCTTCACCTTGCCGACCAGTGCCTTGGCCGGCTCCAGCTGCGGGACGTCGAGCGCAAGATAGACCGGATTGCTCATTCGCCTGCGCTCCCATCGCTTGCCGTATCGACGGGGTTGAAAACGTCCGCCGGTTCTCCGCTACTTTTACCGGACTTGTCCACAGGGCCATCCACAACCGGAGTCACCGGCGCAGGAACCTCGCGCTCGCGGGGGTAGGCGGTGTTCTTGAGCGAGTTCTCCAGCGTACGGATCCGGCGGTTCAGGCCCCACACCATGCTGCGATGCAATGCCCACATCGGAAGGAAGCCGAGTGCAAAAGCGAGCATCGCAAGCACCGGCACTTTTGTTTCCAGCACGAGGTTCTGCCACAGGGTCAATTCGACCGGCTGCCAGTTGTAGATCGCGAAGATGAGGAAGCCGAGGGCTACCAGAACCCACAGGATAGTGCGAAGGATCTTCACGCGGACTGCCTCTCCCGATGGCCTCTTGCAGGAGCGAACCTAAGCCATTCCCTGCCTAAGTCCAGCATCGCCCGCGCGCCTTAGCCGAACACCCGCGCGAAGATCGTGTCGACGTGCTTGAAGTGATAGCCGAGGTCGAACTTCTCCTCGAGCTGCGCGGGCGTGAGCGCGGCTGAAACGTCGGCATCGGACTTGAGCAGGTCGAGAAGCGACAGCTCGCCGTCCGATTCCCACACCTTCATCGCGTTCCGCTGCACCAGCCGGTAGGCATCGTCGCGGGTGAGGCCAGCCTGGGTGAGCGCCAGTAGCACGCGCTGCGAATGAATGAGGCCGCCCATCCGATTGAGGTTCTTTTCCATCCGCTCCGGGTAGACGAGCAGCTTCTCGACCACGCCGGTAAGGCGGACAAGCGCGAAATCGAGCGTGATGGTCGCATCCGGGCCGATGTAACGCTCGACCGAGGAATGCGAGATATCGCGTTCATGCCACAGCGCCACGTTTTCCAAGGCCGGGGTAACGGCGGCGCGCACGACCCGGGCAAGGCCGGTGAGGTTTTCCGTGAGGATCGGATTGCGCTTGTGCGGCATTGCCGAAGAGCCTTTCTGGCCAGGCGAGAAATACTCCTCGGCCTCCAGCACCTCGGTGCGTTGCAGGTGGCGGATTTCGGTGGCGAGGCGCTCAATGCTGCTGGCGATGACGCCGAGTGTGGCGAAATACATCGCGTGGCGATCGCGCGGGATCACCTGGGTCGAGACGGGCTCGATGGCGAGGCCGAGTTGATCGGCCACGTAAGCTTCGACCGCCGGATCGACATTCGCAAAGGTGCCGACCGCGCCGCTGATGGCGCAGGTCGCGATCTCCTCTCGCGCCGCGACCAGCCGCGCGCGGCAGCGGGTGAACTCGGCATAGGCCTGTGCGAGCTTCAGCCCGAAGGTTACCGGCTCGGCATGGATGCCGTGGCTGCGTCCAATCGTCGGCGTGTACTTGTGCTCTTCCGCCCGGGTGCGGATCGCAGCGAGGAGCGCGTCGAGATCGGCCAGCAGAATGTCGCTGGCCCGTGCCAGCTGTACCGAAAGCGTGGTGTCGAGCACGTCCGAGGAGGTCATGCCCTGATGCATGAAGCGCGCTTCCTCGCCCACTTGCTGTGCAACCCAGTCAAGGAAGGCGATTACGTCATGTTTGGTCACGGCTTCGATGGCGTCGATCGCGGCGACATCGATGGCCGGGCTGGTTGCCCACCAGTCCCACAGCGCCTTGGCGGCGGACTGCGGAACGACGCCGAGATCAGCGAGCTTCTGCGTGGCGTGCGCCTCGATCTCGAACCAGATGCGATATTTCGCCTCCGGCTCCCACAGGGCGGTCATGGCGGGGCGGGCGTAGCGGGGGACCATCGGGCAGCTCCGTTTGGGGCAGGAATATCGCCGCGCGGGCTAGGCGGGCGGGGCGCGGATGGCAAGAGCGCTAGATGAGGCCCTTGGCGCGCAGGGAAGTGTGCCCTTCGCGCCCGATGATGACATGATCGTGGACGGTCACCCCCATATGGCGCCCCGCCTCGGCAATCCGCTGGGTGATCTGGATATCGGCTCGGCTGGGTTCGGGCGAGCCGCTGGGGTGGTTGTGGACAAGGATCATCGCGCTTGCACCCACATCCATTGCCCGGCGTATCACCTCGCGCGGGTGGATCGCGGCTTCGTCGATCGAACCGTCACCGACATGGTGATCGTCGATCAACCGGTTTTTGGTGTCGAGATAGAGCACCCGCACACGTTCGACGGTCAGGTGCGCCATGTCAGTGGTGAGGTAGTCGATCAGCGCCTGCCAGCTGCCTAGCACGGGCTTTTTCACAATCTCTCCCCGGGTCATCCGCCGTGCGGCAAGCGACACGGCCTTCAAGGCGGCAGCACTGGTCTCGCCGACACCCTTGACCCGCTGCAACGCCTTGGGGTCGGCATTGAGCACGCCCGCCAAACTGCCGAACCGGGCAATCAAAGCCTTGGCAACGGGCTTGGTATCGCCTTGCTTGATGGCGGCGAAGAGGAGGTATTCGAGCACCTCATAATCCGCCAGCGCCTCGGCCCCGCCCGTCAGAAGGCGATGTCGCAGCCGCGCGCGGTGGCCTTCGCCAGCGGACTTGCCGGAATCCGATTGGCTGGACGGCGCGTCCCCGAAATCGAAACCGTCTTCAGCTTCCGGCAATGCGACCCCCCGGAAAAGCGTTGTTCCTTCTGCCACATTGCCTTTGGACGATGATGCGCGCAAGGGTTGGAGACGATGCCGGTGGCGGACGCGCAGGACATGGATGGGCAGGGACGCGGCGACGTGCGGCAGCATGCCCGGCACCGCTGGCTAAGCCGTGTGTCATTGGGTCTTGGCATCGCTGCACTCGTAGCTGGATCGGCCGCATGGCTTGGCCGCGAGCGAATCGCCGCAGATGTAATCGACGACTATCTCGCCCGGAACGGCGTGCGCGCGACCTATGACATTGTCAGCTTGTCCCCGCGCGAACAGGTGATCGAAAACCTTGTCGTCGGCGATCCGGCGCGTCCTGATCTTACCGTTCGGCGCATGGTGATAAAGACTGGCGTCGGCTGGGCCGGGCCGGAACTGCGCGAACTGAGCGCCGAGGGCGCAAGGGTTTTCGCCAGCTTGAAGGGGGGCACCTTCAGCCTTGGCGCGCTGGATCCGCTGGTTTTTACCGGAAGCGATGAACCACCCCGGCTTCCCGCGATTGCATTGACGCTGCGCGATGCCCGCGCGCTGCTGGACAGCGATTTCGGCCGCGTCGGGATCAAGCTCGATGGGGCAGGGCGGCTTGATGACGGCTTTGCCGGAACCCTCGCGGCGACTGCGCCGGGGATCGGGGTCGAGGGTTGCCGCGCCGGGCGTGCCTCATTCTTTGGGCAGCTCGTCATTGCGGATGGCGCCCCGCAGTTCGATGGCCCGCTGCGGCTCGCCGAGCTGGCCTGCGGAGGCAGCAACCTGGCGCGAGCCGATATCGGCACCAAGGCGAGCCTCAGGCCTGATTTTGCTGCGGCTACGGCCGACTTCAGGATCGAAGGCGCAGACGCGGGTTTTGCTGACCTTTCCGGCGAGGGGCTGTCCGGTACGGCGCAGGTCAACTGGTCGTCAGGAAGTCTCGCACTTGTGCATGACCTTGCTGTGATCGGGCTGGCGAGCCCCCAAGGCCGCTTCGCGCGCCTTTCAGCCGAGGGGGCATGGCGCGGTGCAGCGGATGGTGCGAGCGGACAGTGGCAGGGCACCCTGCGCGCGACTGGCTTTGCTCCGGCGAGCGACCTTACTGCCAGCCTCGCTGCGGCCGCGCGCGGGGCCGAGGGCACCTTGCTTGCCCCTCTGATGGACAAGGCGCGCACCAGCCTTGGCCGCAGCCTTGCCGGGGCCAGCGTGCGAGCCGATGCGATCATTCGCCACAAAGGGGGCGAGGCCTCGCTGGTCGTGCCCGAGGCGAGCCTCGCCAGCCGTAACGGCACGCGGGTGCTGGCACTTTCGCGCCTGAGCGCGGTGCTGGGGGTGGAAGGGCTGACCGGGCTCTCCGGCAATATCCTAGTGGGCGGTGAAGGCCTGCCCGTCATCAATGGCCGGATCGCGCAGGAGGCCAATGGGGGCTGGACCATGCGTCTGGCGATGGCGGACTATGCAGTTGGCGCCAACCGGCTTGCCATCCCGCGTCTGGCCGTGCGGACTACGGCTGGCGGCACTGTCGGCTTTGAAGGGTTGATGACGGCGAGCGGTGATTTGCCGGGGGGCAAGGTGGATGACCTGTCCGTGCCGCTTGAGGGAAGCTGGTCACCTGCCCGCGGCCTTGCGCTCGGCACGCGCTGTACGCCCGTGCGCTTTGCCAGCCTCGCGCTGTCGGGGCTCGCGCTCCGAGGCCAGCAGATCACCTTATGTCCTGAAGGCGACGCGCCCCTGCTGGCTTACCGCGATACCCTGCGGCTTGCCGCGCGCACCGGGCCTCTCACGCTTGCCGGAATGCTTGGCGAAAGCCCTGCGAACCTCTCGGCAGCGGGCGTGATGCTGCGCTACCCGCAGCCTTTCAAGATCGATAACCTTGCCGCGCGGATCGGCACTGGCGAGGATGAAATGCGCCTTGCTGCCGCCAGCCTTACCGGCAGCTATGACGGGACGGTGGCCGGCGATTTTGCAGGGGGCACGGCGCGGCTGGCGGCGGTGCCGCTCGATCTGGATGCGCTTGCCGGGCGCTGGCACTTTGCCGATGGCGTGTTGCAGGTGAGCGAGGGCACCTTTGTCCTTTCTGACCGTCCGGCCGAGGGCGCGGCGCGTTTCGTCCCGCTCGGCGCGCAAGGCGCAACCCTGACCCTCGCCGACAACCGCATTACCGCCGATGCCGTGTTGCGCCACCGCGATTCGGGGCGCAGCCTTGCCGCTGTGGCGATCACCCACGATCTCGATTCCGCCGCCGGAGGGGCGCGCCTCAGCGTCGCTGGGATCACCTTCGACAAGGGCCTCCAGCCCGACGAGCTTTCCCCGCTTGCCAAAGGCGTCATTGCGCTGGCTGACGGCACTGTCACCGGCACCGGCCGGATCGACTGGCGCGGCGAGGATATCACCAGCTCCGGCACCTTCGCCTCCGACCGCTTCGATTTTGCTGCCGTGTTCGGCCCGGTGCGCGGTCTGACAGGACAGGTCGAGTTTATCGATCTGCTCAATCTCACCACCGCCCCCGATCAGCGCGTGCAGATTGCCGCGATCAATCCGGGGGTCGAAGTGTTGGCAGGCACGGTGCAGTTCGAACTGAAGGACGGCACGATCCTAAGCCTAGAAGATGCGCGCTTTCCCTTCATGGGCGGCACGCTGTCGATGCGACCGCTGGCTATGGATTTCAGTCAGCCGGAGGAACGTCGTTATGTATTCGAAATCATCGGACTCGATGCTGCGACCTTCGTGGCCGAGATGGAACTGAGCAACCTCAGTGCCACTGGCACCTTTGACGGCACCGTGCCGATTGTTTTCGACGCCAACGGCAATGGCC
>RDXA01000315.1 GCA_004292705.1 Sphingomonadales bacterium
GCCGTTCAACGTCATCAGCCCGTTGATCATCCCGCCCCACGACGGCATCCACAGCATCACCGAAAACACCATGCCGAGCGTCTGCGCCCAATCGGGCAGCGCGGTGTAGTGGAGGTGGTGCGGGCCCGCCCAGATGTAGAGGAAGATCAGCGACCAAAAGTGGATGATCGACAGGCGGTAGGAATAGACCGGCCGCCCGGCCTGCTTGGGCACGAAGTAATACATCATCGCCAGGAAGCCGGCGGTCAGGAAGAAGCCCACCGCGTTGTGGCCATACCACCACTGCGTCAGCGCATCCTGCACGCCCGCAAAGGCGCTGTAGCTCTTGGTCCCGAGGAAGCTGACCGGGATCGCCAGATTGTTGACGACGTGCAGCATCGCAATCGTGATGATGAAGGCGAGGTAGAACCAGTTGGCGACATAGATGTGGGGTTCATGGCGGCGCAGCAGCGTGCCGACGAAGACTGCGAGATAGGCGAGCCACACGATGGTCAGCCACAGATCGACATACCATTCCGGCTCGGCATACTCCTTCGACTGGGTGATGCCGAGGAGGTATCCGGTCGCCGCCAGCACGATGAACAGCTGGTATCCCCAGAACACGAAGCGGGCCATGCCGGGGAAGGCCAGCGTGGTGCGGCAGGTGCGCTGGACGACGTAAAAGCTTGTCGCCAGCAGTGCGTTGCCCCCGAAGGCGAAGATCACCGCGCTGGTGTGCAGCGGGCGCACCCGGCCAAAGTTCAGATATGGCTCAAGGTTCAGCCACGGGAAGGCCAGCTGCGCAGCGATGTAAACCCCTGCCAGCAGGCCTGCCAGACCCCAGAACATCGTTGCGATCACGCCCCAGCGGATCACGTCATCATCATAGCGACTCGGCCCCGGGGGCATCCTGAAGATGCCCTGCACCTTGGCGAGCGGATCATAGCTGGTTGCCGTGGCAACAATCAGGATCACCGCCACCAGGGCGATAATCCCCATGTGAATGGCAAACCCGCTGTCCGGTGTCAGCGCGATAGCGGCAATGGCTGCGAGCAGGACAAGCGCCCAAGCTCCCAGCCGCTTAACGACTGCTTCCATGATGAATTATCCCTTCCGTCGGTCCGCTTGTAGCGGGCCCCCGCAATCCCGTTGTTGATCCAGATCAAATTTGCTTGAGTTTTTGGGCTATGCCCCGGCAGGGCGGCTGTGCCGTCCTGCAAGTCGCGCCAAGGCTGCAACATCGGAAAGGCAGACCTTCGAGCGCCCTTCGGTTTCCACCAGACCGACCACGCGCAGCTCGGTAAGCTGGCGGCTGACGGTCTCGATCGTGAGGCCCAGACTGTCGCCAATGTCGCGGCGGCTCATCGGCAGAGCGAAGGCACAGGCACCCGTGGTGCACCCCGCCAGCCGTTCGGCCATCGAGACAAGGAAATCGGCAATCCGCTGCTGGGCGGATTTATGCCCCATCTGCATCATTCGCGTGCGGCTGCGGTGGAGCGCCTGAAGGCTCCGCGCGAGCACTGAGCGCAGCACCGCGGGATCGCCTTGGGCAATGTCGAGAAAACGCTCCGCCGGGAACACGACCAGATCGCAATCGGTCAGCGCCACAAGTCGGAAATCACCGTCGATCTGCCGCAGCACCGAGATCATGTCGCCCGCGAAATGGAAGGCGAGGACCTGACCCGATCCTGCCTCCGAACCCGGGTGGGCGACCAGCTTGGCCGATCCGCCTGCAACATAAACGAGCCGGTCTTCGTGCGGATCGGGGACGAGTTCCTCGCTCCTGGCCAGATGCAGGCAATAGCCGATGGCGCAAAGCCGGTCAGCGGTCGGCTGGGCACCGGTGCCGATGGGCAGCGCGGCACGGAAGGCTTCCATGCACTCATGCCCGAAAAAGGTGCTGATCGTCGCCATGATGGTGCGGCAATGGCGCACAGCCGGGCAAAGGTCTTTGATCCGGATCAATGAGCGCAAGCGGCGATGACGGCTATCGGACGGCCACAGGCAGCAAATACCCTGGGCCGCGCAAGGTGGCCACTGTTGCCGATGAGGACGCGTAAAATGAAGACTCTTCTGATGCTTGGCGGTGCAGCTCTGGCGCTGGCCGCGACCCCGGCGATGGCGCAGGATAGCGGCAGCGAGACGGACCGGGCGGGGGACATCCAGTTCAAGCTGCTCGCCACTGCGGTGCTCCCCGATGGCAAGATCACCGACATCAATGTCAATCTGCCGCGCCTGCCTGCGACCTTGCAGACCAAGGCCAACGACAATGTCGTGCCGACGCTGGCGGTGGAATGGTTCGTCACCGACAATGTTTCGATCGAGACGATTGCCGGCACCACCCAGCACGATGTCGATACCACCGCAGGCCTCGCAGCAGGTGCCGAACTCGTCTCGGACGCGCTGCTGCTGCCTGCCACGGTGACAGCCAAGTATCACTTCGATCTGGGCGGGGTGAAGCCTTACGTCGGCGGGGGCGTGGCCTATTTCATGTGGCTTTCTGACAAGCCGGGCGCGGCGACATTGCCGCTGGGCGTGACCGATACCGACCTGTCGGACGAATTCGGCTTCGCGCTGCAGGCGGGCTTCGATGTGCCGCTGGGCGACAAGGGCTTCGGCCTGACCTTCGATGCCAAGCGCTACTTCATCGATACCACCGCGCGCTGGTATGTCGGCAACACGCTGGCGATCGAGACCGAACACAAGCTTGATCCCTGGGTGCTGAGCGCCGGAGTGAGCTACCGCTTCTGATATTGCCGTTCAGGCGACGGACCCCGCTGGCCGGATGCGGCTGGCGGGGTTTGTATATGGGGCCGATGCGCCCGGTGCAGACCCCTCTCGGAGCCTTATGCCGGCAAGGCGGAGGGTGTTCTATGGGAACCGAGGGTCTGCCAGGCAGAACTCTTTGTCTCGCGCGGCTCCTTGTGTAGACCGGCCCGGATCAAGGGAGAGAGATCATGAGCAACGCCGTCGCCCGGCCACGTCCCCACACGCCGACCCACTGCACGCCCGCGCAGTATGCCGCGATGTATCGCGCCTCGGTGGAGACGCCCGATGCCTTCTGGCTGGAACAGGCGCAGCGGCTCGACTGGGTGAAGGCCCCCACCATAGGCGGCGACTGGGCCTATGATCCGGTGGCGATCAAGTGGTTCGAGGATGGGCAGCTCAACCTGTGCCACAACGCCGTCGACCGGCACCTTGCGACCCACGCCGACACAATCGCGCTGATCTTCGAGCCGGACGACCCGGCCAGCCCCTCGCGCAGCCTCACCTATGGCGAGCTCCACACCGCGGTGGTGCGCATGGCTAACGCGCTGAAATCGCTCGGCGTGACGCGCGGCGAGCGGGTGACGATCTACATGCCGATGATCCTCGAAGGGGTTGTCGCCATGCTCGCCTGCGCCCGCCTTGGCGCGGTGCATTCGGTGGTGTTCGGCGGCTTCTCGCCCGAGGCTCTTGCGGGCCGGATCGAGGATTGCGGCAGCCGCTTCGTCATCACCGCCGATGAAGGCCTGCGCGGCGGCAAGCACGTGCCGCTCAAGGCCAATGTCGATGCGGCGCTCGCGCTGGGGGCACATTATACCCATGTCGCAGGCGTGCTGGTGATCCGCCACACCGGGGGCGATGTCGCCATGGTGGATGGCCGCGATCACTGGCTCGAAGACCTCGCCAGCGACG
>RDXA01000316.1 GCA_004292705.1 Sphingomonadales bacterium
CTCGGCCAGGCGCCGGCGCGGCAGGCGGCGATCAAGGCGGGCCTCCCGCTGTCGGTGCAGGCAACCACGGTCAACAAGGTCTGCGGGAGTGGCATGCAGGCCGTGATCATGGGCGCCGAGGCACTCGCCAGCGGCACCATTGACGTGGTGGTCGCGGGCGGGATGGAGAGCATGACTAATGCGCCCTACCTCCTCAAGAAGCACCGTTCGGGCGCGCGGCTCGGGCATGACACCGCCTATGACCACATGTTCCTCGACGGGCTGGAAGACGCCTACGAGCCGGGCCGCGCGATGGGCACCTTCGCGCAGGAGACCGCCGACGCCTACCAGATGACCCGCGACGAAATGGACGCCTATTCCATCGAATCCCTCGCCCGGGCCAATGCCGCGATTGCCAGCGGAGCCTTTGCCGACGAGGTCGTGCCGGTGACGGTTGCGACCCGCGCGGGCGACGTGGTGGTCGAACATGACGAAGCCCCCGGGAAGGGCCGCCCCGACAAGATTCCGCAGCTCAAACCTGCCTTCGCCAAGGACGGGACGATCACTGCGGCGACATCATCCTCCATCTCCGACGGTGCGGCGGCACTGGTGCTGACCCGTGCGAGCGTCGCTGAAGCCAAGGGCCTTGCGCCTGTCGCCCGCGTGGTCGCCACCGCCGCACATGCCCATGCGCCTGCGCAATTCACCACCGCGCCTATCCCCGCGATCCAGAAGGTTCTGGCCAGCGCAGGCTGGAGCGTCGATGATGTCGATCTGTTCGAAGTCAACGAAGCCTTCGCCTGCGTCGCGATGTTCGCGATGCGCGATCTCGGCATCCCGCATGACAAGATCAACGTGTACGGCGGCGGCACTGCGCTCGGGCACCCGATCGGGGCAAGCGGTGCGCGCATCATTGTGACGCTGCTCAATGCACTCAAGATGCAAGGCAAGAAGCGCGGCGTGGCGAGCCTGTGTATCGGCGGCGGCGAGGCGACGGCGGTCGCGGTCGAACTGCTCTGAACCGAAATCGGCCGGGCGGCCTTATTCGTCGCCCGGCAAGGTTTCCGATCCCCACAGCCGCGCGGCACTCACCCAGCCTTTGCGACCCGCAATATCGACCTCGCACCATCCCTGTCGGCAGGGTTTTATCCGCAGCATGACCCCCGGTTCGGCCCGCCATTTGACGACTGACGCATTGTTCGGTTCGGATCGAACATCGGCCAGACCGCTGCCGATCACCAGCCCTGCACGCACAAGATCGAGTTGGCTCGCCGAAATCCAGCCCTGCGTGCCCTCGTGATCCTCGACCAGACGCCAGCCTTCGCGGATGCGCACCACCTTCACCGGCAGGCCCTTCCGCAGATAAACCCAGACGATCGGATATTCCTCGCTCGGGCCGACGCGCATGTTGACCTTTTCATACCGCAGCATTGCCCAGTAAGGCAGCATCCGGTCTTGCGCCCGTAGCGGCGTCAGCATGGCAGACACGGCGAAGATCAGCGCAAGGCCGAAAGCGATGATAAAGCGGGATCCCTGCATTCCGAATGCACTAGCGCCTTCAGCCTTGAAGATTCAAGCTGCGCCTGCACATCCGCGCCTTGACCACCAAGCCCCTCTGGCATTAGCCCACCAGCCATGACCCAGCGCCCCCCTCGCCCGCTCCCCAGCCCGCCGCGTGTGATTGTCACCCGCCACCTGATGCCGGGAGTAGAAGCGCGGATGCGCGAGCTGTTCGACGTGGTGCTGAACGAAAGCGATGTGCCGCTGACCCGCGAACAACTGGCGGCCGCCATGCAGGATTGCGATGTGCTGGTGCCGACCGTGACCGACAATATCGACGCCGATCTGATTGCGGGCGCAGGCGAGCGGCTAGGCCTCATCGCCAGCTTTGGCGCTGGCACCGAGCATATCGATCTGGCCGCTGCCGCCGCGCACAAGATCATTGTTACCAACACCCCCGGCGTCTTTACCGACGACACTGCCGATATCGCGATGGCCGGGATCATCGGCGTGCCGCGTCGGATCCGCGAAGGCACCGCGCTGGTGCGGCGCGGCGAATGGACGGGCTGGGCTCCCTCCGGCTTGCTGGGCCGGAAGCTGGCAGGCAAGGTGCTCGGCATCATCGGTATGGGCCGCATTGGCCAGGCCGTCGCCCACCGCGCCCGCGCCTTCGGGCTGGAGATCGCCTATTGGGGCCGCAAGCCCCTGCCCGAGGCGCTGGAGCGAATGCTGGGCGCGCGTTACGTCGCCGATGTCGACGCGCTGATGGCAGAGGCGGATATCCTTACCCTGCACTGCCCGCTGACCGAGGAAACCCGTCACCTTGTGGACGCCCGCCGCATCGCGCTGATGAAGCCCGGCAGCAGCATCGTGAACACCGCGCGCGGGGAATTGATCGATCAGGAAGCGCTGATCGCGGCGCTGGAATCGGGCCACCTCGCGGGTGCTGGACTGGATGTTTACCCCGACGAGCCCCATGTCGATCCGCGCCTGATCGCGCACCCCAACGTCATGACCCTCCCCCACATCGGCAGCGCCACCGCCGAGGGCCGCGAGGATTCGGGCCACAAGGTAATCGCCAATATCCGGATGTGGGCCGACGGGCACAGGCCGCCGGATCAGGTGCTGACGGCGCTGGTGCGGGGCTGACCGCTGCCGCCCCAACCTTGAGGCCTCAATCCCCCGTTAAAATCCGCTCGACCAGCTCGCCCACGCTCGGGGTGTAGCCGTTGGAATAGAACGGGTCCTGCTTGAAGCGGTAGGCCGCATGGCCCGCGAAGGCGAGGTTGTTGTCCGGATCATCACCGTGGGCAATGTCCTGCAAAGTCTTCTGGATGCAGAAGCTGCGCGGATCGGCCAGACGCCCGGTGGTGAAGTCATCGTGGTCTTTCCAGCTCGAAAAGCCGCAATGCGACAGGCAGCCCATGCAATCCTGCTGATCCTTGCGGATTGTCTCGCGCGCGTCCGGCGTGACGAAGACGATGGTGTCGTCAGGCGTCTTGAGCGGCTCGCTATGCCCGGCACGCATCCACATTTCGGCCTTGGCCTTGTCCTCGGGGCGGACCCAGAAACTGCGCGCCTTGCCATCTTCGCCCAGCTGCACGGTGCCTTCCTCAGTGCCGCGCTTGAAATAGGGCACCTGACGTTCCGAACGGTGCATCAGCTCGTAAAGGAACGGGGTCTTCACCGCGCTGGAATAGAAGCCGGTGGGCGAGAACTTGTGAAGCAGCACATCGCCCGGCTCGACGGTGCGCAGCATGTCCTTCCATATCTGCGGGATCGGGCTTTCCTGCGTCAGCAAGGGCCGCGTGCCGAACTGGAAGGCGATCGTGCCGAGCTCGGGATTGTCGATCCAGTCGTTCCATTCGCGCAGGAACCACACGCCGCCCGCCATCACGATGGGAACAGAATCGGGCACGCCCTCGGCACGCATCATGTCGCGCAGCACCTTGACCCGCGGAAAGGGGTCTTCGGGCTTCGTCGGATCTTCGGCGTTGCTGAGGCCGTTGTGCCCGCCCGCCAGCCACGGGTCTTCATAGACCACCGCCGCCATCAGATCGGGCACCTTGTGATAGGAGCGCTTCCACAGCGCGCGGAAGGCGCGGCCGGAGCTGACAATCGGGAGGTAACACACGTTGAAACGTTCGGCGATTTCGGCGAGCTTGTAG
>RDXA01000317.1 GCA_004292705.1 Sphingomonadales bacterium
ACAGCTGCATCGCCGCGCGCGGTGATGTCAGCCAAAATGGCTTCGACACTGTCGCGCACCTGGCGATCGCTGTCCGCTTTTGTCTCCGCCGAAGCGCCGCGCTTGATCCATTCAGCCATGCACCATCATCCCGTTGGGGTGCGCTGCGTCAGCACGCGCATCCGTTCAAACACGTCGATCCCCATTTGCCCGAGCAGATCAGGAATATCGATCATCACCCAGTTTTCCGCGAGGCGGCTGTCCTCGCGCCGCCAGAAGTCCATCACGCGCATGGTGACGGGTTTGCCGGTAGGCGCCAAGCCGAGCCAGCCGCCGCCGGTATGGGTGGCGGTGATGCTGGGCCAACCGCAGGATGCGACATAGGCGCCTTCACCAATGCGGGCGCGGTGATTGCCGCCGACCCGGTCGGGAAAGGCGGTGAGGAAGGGCAGCTGGTGGCCGCGTTCATAGTCGGCATGGCCCTTGAAGTTGCCGATGGGGGCAGGGCCGAACCACCAGAAATCGTCGGTCCAATAGCCGCGCATTCCCATGGATTTGAGCGATCCGTCAAATTCGTGCAGACCGCCGATCATGGCGTTGACCAGTGCGAGGCTGGCTTCGCCGCCTTCATCATCCGGGCCGACGATGCCGTCATGCGTGCGCGGCCCCGGCGCGGGAAACGCTGGCCCCATCGCCGGACCGCAGGGCCAACACCCCGCCTGCATCATCAGTGCGGGCAGATCGAGGATCAGGATCGTTTCCACAATCCTGCCGCTTTCGTGCCGCTCGAACCGCCCGAACCGCACCATCGCGCTTCGGCCCGTGGCAGGGATGCCGAACAGGTCGCTCGCGAAGAGACCGGCGACATGGCCGCTTGTCGCCACCCAGTCGCCATCCTTGTAATGCCCGGCGAGGCGTATATCGACCCGTTCCTCCCCCAACGGAAAGGCTGCCCGCAATGGCTCCAGCACAAGCTGCCGGTACGCCTCCGCTCCGCGCACTTCGTTGACCGGTGCAAAGCAGTGCAGGATGTGGTCAGTGGCAAGCCCACCCAGCCGGGTGTCAGGCCCGATCAGGGCGGGGCCAAGCGCCCGGTTGAGGAGGGTCAGCGATGTCATTGCAGGGTCTTCGCACAATATTGACTTCGAATGCAATACTTCTAAAGCTGCCGTGAAATTTGCACCGCGAGGATTGCTGAATGACAATGTCGCCGCCGCGGATTGATGAGCCTACTCCAGCGGATATGGAAGCGCGCGTCGTTCGCTATGCCGACCTCAGGCCCTGCTACAACGCCTTCATCGACACGCGCACCCCGGGTTCCGAGGCGAAGGAAAACTTCACGATCATCGGCCCGGGCGTGTCGGAGAATCCCGATCAGCACGTCCACATCACCGAGCCGCACGGCTTCAACATTGGCGGTGCGCGCCAACCGCCGGGATGCGTCAATTCGCAGCACAGCCATAACACTGCCGAAGTGTTCGTGGTCCACACAGGGCAGTGGCGCTTCGATCTGGGGGAGCGGGGCGATGACGCGTCGCTGTTCCTCGCGCCGGGCGATGTGATTTCCATCCCCACCGGCATATTCCGCGGCTTCACCAATGTCGGCGAGGACACCGGATTCCTGTTCGCGGTGCTCGGGCAGGACGATCCGGGCAGGGTCCTGTGGGCGCCGGACGTATTTGAAATGGCGCGCGAGCACGGGCTTGTGCTGCTCGAAACCGGGCAGTTGATCGATACCGTCGCCGGGCAGTCCGTTCCCGAAGGCGCGCGCCCGATGCCCGCCACCACCCCCGAACAGGTCGCCGCGCTCAAGCGGGTGAGTGCGGATGAAGCCGGCGGCTTTGTCTGGCGCAACGACGAATGCCCCGGCACCTACGCCACCGCCATCATCGGCGAAGCAGGGCCGCTCGATTGGGACCACGGCTTCGAGGTTGATCGGCTCGATATCAAGACCGGTGAAGCGCTCGAAATCACGCCAGCCGGTGCCGCCGAAGTGGTGTTCGTGCATCGTGGCCGGTTGGACGTGCATTGGCCGGGCGCATCCATAGCACTGAACGAGGGCGACACGATTTCGGTCCCGCCGGGGCTCGCCCGCACGTTCGTAAGCGACGATGGCTGCGTCGCATACTTGGTGCGCCGATGACGGCGCTTGCCCTGTGGGGCCGTGATCTCGCCGCGCAGCTTGCCCCGTCCGGCCCGCGCCGCCAGCCGATGGCGGGGTTCGACGAATGCTATGCCGACATCATCGACTACATCATCCGCTGCACCCACCGCATCTGGGAAGAGCGCGGGTTCGACTTGATCGACACCCACTATTCCGCCGATTGCCCGGTCTGGACAATGGCCGGCCCGGTGTTCGGCGCGGCCACGGTAAAGGCGAACACGATCAAGACCCTCGAAGCTTTCCCTGATCGTACCCTGTTGGGCGATGCGGTGATCTGGTCGGGCGATGATCAGGCGGGCTATCTCAGCTCCCACCGCATCACCAGCCATGCGACCAATCTGGGCGCGTCAGAGTTCGGTCCGGCAACGGGGCGAAAGATCAGCTTCATCACCATTGCCGATTGCCTGTGCCTGCAAAACCGCATCATCGAGGAATGGCTGGTGCGCGACAATGCCGCGATTGTCCGCAAGCTCGGCTTCGATATCGTGAAGCTTGCAGCCGCACAGGCCGAAGCCGACCGGGCCGTCGGCCCTGCGGCATGGCGGCAGGATGCGATGGCGCGAATTCGCGAACGGACCGCACCGATCACCGCGCCCACAAGGCCCGATCCCGCGAGTGCGCCGCTGGATTATGCCTGCTGGTACTTCGCCAATATCCTTCAATCGCCTTCGCCCGAGAGCATCGCCGCGGCTTATGCGCCTGAGGCAGTGGTCAACCTGCCCGACGAACGCCGTCCCATCGGCCACGCGGCGATTGCCAGCGCGCGCGCGGCGATCTTCGGCTGCTTTGATCGCGGGGCGATGACGCTCGATCACATCGGTTCGGTGGTCGAAGGCCCCTATACCGACATTGCCCTGCGCTGGTCGTACACCGCGCGCCACGCGGCTGACGGGCTCTACGGCGCGGCGACCGGCCGGGACATCTACATCCTTGCCGTCACCCATCTGCGCACGATCAACGGGCAGATTACCGAGGAATGGACCGTGTTCGACGAGTTGGCGCTACGGCGGCAGATGGCGGGCGGGCTATAGTCCGGTCGCGGCTCTCAGGGCCTTGGCCCCTTCGCGGACGAATCCGTGGTCGGAGCCGAGCAGGAACAGCGTAGCGCCCCTATCGCGCCACATTGCCACATCGCTGCTGCGCGAAACGAACATGCCGACAGGCCGCCCGGCGGCTACGCAGGTCGCCACGATCCGCTCGACCGCCGCGATTACGGCGGGATCGTCGGGGCTTTCGCAGCCGAGCGTTACGGTCAGATCGATCCGCCCGACAAACAGCGCGTCGATCCCCGGCACAGCGGCAATAGCGTCGATTGCATCAAGGGCCTCGGCATCCTCGATCTGCGCGACCACCACTGTCCGGGCGGTTCTCGCGGCCTTGTGATCGGGCATCGCAATGGTGCCGTATCCCGCCGACCGCGACGATCCGGCATAGCCGCGCCCCTGATCTTCTCCGCCCGGTCGGTAGTGCGCCGATGCAGCCACCGCCCGCGCCTCGG
>RDXA01000318.1 GCA_004292705.1 Sphingomonadales bacterium
GCTGAAGGACAAGGCCAATCCGCACGCGCGGAAAATGTTCTCGATGGCGATGTGGATGGCGGCGATCGTCACCCCGGCGCAGATCTTCGCGGGCGACATGCACGGGCTCAACACGCTCGAGCACCAGCCTGCCAAGGTGATGGCGATGGAGGGGCATTACCAAAGCCACCCCGAAGGCGCGCCGCTGATCCTGTTCGGTATCCCTGACAGCGAGGCAAAGACGGTGCGTTATGCCATCGAAATCCCCAAAGCGTCCTCGCTGATCCTCAAGCATGACCTGAACGCGCCGATGGCGGGGCTGGACACCATTCCGGACGATCAGGAACCGCCCGTTGGCACCGTGTTCTGGAGCTTCCGCGTGATGGTCGGCATCGGCTTTGCGATGCTCGGCATCGGGCTGTGGAGCCTGTGGGGCCGGGTGCGGGGCACGCTTTACGATATGGGTTGGCTGCACCGCGCAGCCGTTCTGATGGGGCCGAGCGGATTTGCCGCGGTGCTGGCCGGATGGATCACCACCGAAGTCGGCCGCCAGCCTTATGTCATCTACGGTGTGCTGCGGACCGCCGACGCGGCAAGTCCTCTGGACGCGCCTGCCGTTGCGGCTTCACTGTTGGCCTTCGTGCTGGTCTATTTCACCGTGTTCGGCATTGGCGTGTGGTATATCCTCAAATTGATGGGCAAACCGCCGCACGCTGGTGAGTACGGTGTCAAGCGCGGCGATGTCGGCCCGATCCGCACCGCCGGGATCACCCCGGGCCCGACCCAGAACCCTGGTGGTGAGGAAACGCTGCCGACCCATAGTCCGGCCGAAAGGGAGCCGGTGTGATGGACCTTACCGTCATCTGGGCCTTCATCATCGCCTTCGCGGTTTTCGCCTATGTGGTGATGGACGGCTTTGATCTGGGCATCGGGATCCTGTTCCCGACCTTCGCCGCCGGGCGCGAGCGGGACCGGGCGATGAACTCGATCGCGCCGGTGTGGGACGGGAACGAGACCTGGCTGGTGCTGGGCGGGGGCGGGCTGTTTGCGGCCTTCCCGCTCGCCTATGCGGTGATCCTGCCGGCGACCTATCCGCTGATCATCGCGATGCTGCTCGGCCTTGTGTTCCGCGGGGTCGCCTTCGAATACCGTTGGCGCGATCCGGGGCACCAGAAGTTCTGGGATCTCGCCTTCACCGGCGGCTCGCTCGTCGCCGCGCTGGCACAGGGGATGACGCTCGGCGCGTTGCTACAGGGCATCGAGGTTGAAGGCCGTGCTTATGCGGGGAGCTGGTGGGACTGGCTCACGCCTTATACCCTGCTGACCGGCCTCGGCACAGTCGCGGGCTACGCCCTGCTGGGGAGCACCTGGCTGATCTGGAAGCTCGATGGCGCGGAGCAGGCCCATGCTCGCAACCTGGCGATCTGGTCAGGCGGGGCGACGATTGTCCTGATGGGGGCGGTGAGCCTCTTCAATATTGCGCTCAACGAGGAATATGCCGCGCATTGGCTGTCGGCACCCCAGATTTACTGGGTCGCACCGGTGCCGATTGTCACAGCCGCGGTCTCGCTCTCGCTGTTGCACGGCATCCTCAATGCCCGCAATTCCAAGCCCTTCTGGCTGTCGATCGCGCTCTTTTTCCTCGGCATGAGCGGGCTGGGGGTGACAATCTGGCCCTATGTCGTCCCGCCGGGCCTCACCATCTGGGACGCCGCGGCGCCGGAACGCAGTCAGATTTTCATGCTCGTTGGCGTGGGACTGACGATGCCGCTCATCATCGGCTATACCGCGTGGGCCTACTGGGTGTTCCGCGGCAAGGTCGCCGATGAAGGCTATCATTGATGCTTGCACCGCCGGAGCAACCGCCGGAGGCCCCCCTTTGGCAGCGCCTCGCATGGATGGCGGGCATCTGGGCGGCGAGCGTCGCAGCCTTGGGCGTCGTTGCATGGATCATCCGCTTGTGGATCGCGCCGTGAAGCCGCCCGTGAAAGTCTGGTTCGACGGCGCGTGCCCACTTTGCATCCGCGAGATTGCGCTGATGCGGCGGCTTGACCGGCGCGGTCGCATCACATTTGTCGATGTCGCTTCGGGGGTTGACCCTTCGTGCCCCGTCGATCGCGCTGCGCTTCTCGCGCGCTTCCATGCCGAGGAAGATGGCCGGGTCGTCAGCGGCGCTGCCGCCTTTGCAGCAATGTGGCGGGCTATTCCCTTGCTGCGTCCGCTCGGCCTCGCGGCGCGGCATCCGCTGGTGCTGCGTGGACTGGAGGCGGCCTATATCCGCTTCCTCAAACTGCGCCCCCGGTTGCAACGCCTGTTCGCCTAGAAGAGGGCTGGTTCTGCACTCCTTGACGCTCGTTACCTCCATGGACCATCGTCGCCTCGGCGCGCTGCGCCAGTTGATGGTCACGGATAATGACACGGACGGCGGTACCGAGGGTAATGGACGAAACTGACAAGCCGAACTAAGGTAACGAAAATGCCTAGGGGGCTTTGAGGCCATGGAGAATTCCGGGCGCGACCTTGCCGCGATCCAGTATTTGCGCGGGATAGCGGCGCTGATGGTCGTGATGGTCCATGTCGACTACCAACTCGGCCGGTTGGCCAAACCTCTCGGACTGGACCTGTTCGCGGCCGGGGTCGACATCTTCTTCGTTATCAGCGGTTTCATCATGTGGGTCTCGACGGCGCGCTCCCCCGATCGGACCGCCGGGCAATTCCTGCGTGATCGCATCGCCCGCATCGTGCCCCTTTACTGGAGCGTTACGCTGTTTGTTGCTGCGGTCGCCTTGCTGGTGCCGACCGCGATGCAATCGACCCGGTTCGACCCTGCGCTGCTTGTCGCATCGCTGTTCTTCATTGCGTGGCCCAATCCCTCGTTTAACGGCGATCTTGCTCCCCTCCTCGTCGCCGGATGGACGCTCAACCTCGAGATGTTCTTCTACCTGCTGTTCGCGCTGGCGATGCGTCTGACTGATTGGCAGCCCGCCCGCTTCGCCTTGATCGTCGGCATGATTGTGAGCGCCGCGCTGGCGGCGATCTTCGTGCCCGGCCTGCCGCCGGAAGTTCTGTTCTACGGCCAGAATCTTATCATCGAATTCGCATTCGGATTGGCGCTTGGTTGGCTTTGGCTGAACCGTCGTCCGCGCCAGTCCGGCTTGTGGTGGCTTGTTTCAATCGCTGGCTTCATCGGCATCTTCATCGAACCCTTGCGTGAGGTGCTCCCGGCGTTTTTGGCGGTTGGCGTGCCCGCAGCAATGGTGGTTGCGGGGGCAATCCTTGCACCAACCCCGCGCTTTCCAGTCCTGCGCATGCTCGGCGACAGTTCCTACGCGCTCTACCTCACCCATGCACTGGCCCTATCGGTGCTAGCGCAAATCCTGAAGCGCCTCGGCCTTGTGGGGATGCCCACCGCGCTGATCGTTATTCTGTGCATCGCGGTGAGCGTAACCAGCGGCTGGATCATCTACCGCCTGATCGAGCGCCCCTTGACGCAGGGCGCCAAGTGGGCCCTGGGACGGGGCAAGCCGGGCGCGAGACAGCCGAGCGCAGCAACCACCGTGACACGCAAGCAGGTCGCGCGTTAGTGCGGAATGCCTGCGGTCGAGAGAGAGATTGAGACAACGCCATGAGCTATTTCGGCGCGATGCAGAACGAGAT
>RDXA01000319.1 GCA_004292705.1 Sphingomonadales bacterium
CTATATCGCGCAGGGCATGACCTTTTCGATGTCGAACTATCTCAACCTGTTCGTGTGGCAGCTGAGTCAGGCGCAGCTGATGCTGTACCCGCTGCTGCTGTTCGCTTCGGTGGTGCTGATGTTCGTGGTAGTCGGCCCGATGCATGCCCGCTTCGGCAAGGCACGCAGCGCGGCGCTCAGCGCGGTGCTGGCGCCGGTGATCGGGATGGTCCCCTATGCGCTGCTGCTAGCGGGCGTCTGGCCGCAGCCGGGCAGCAATGCCTCGACCGCCGGGTTCTATGGCTTCCTGCTGTTCGCCAACACGCTGGGCATCGTCTCGCTGGTTTCGGCCACATCGATGATGGCCGAGATTGTCGAGGCCTTCGAGGAGCGGACCGGGCGGCGGGCGGCGGGATCGTTCTATTCGGGCAATTGGCTGATCCAGAAATGCGCGACCGGCGCGGGGATCTTCATCACCGGGCAGATCATCGCGCTGGCGGGCCTTGCCACCGATGCTGCACCGGGCAGTGTGCCGCAGGGCGTGATCGGCACGCTGGTGCTGTGTTACGGCGGCGCGTCGCTGGTGCTGGCGGCGATCGCAGCCTGGTGGCTGGCGCGCTTTCCGATTAGCCGCGAAGCGCACGAAGCACGGCTCGAACGGCTCGCACACAGCCGCGCACGCCCGCTGGATGAGGCCGCGCGGGCCGACCCGGACGCTCACTCCATCGGCATATGAAACCCATAAATGAGAGCTTGGCGCGGCCCCGATGCCGTGCCACGGTCACCCGCAGATTCGATTGCATTTAAGGACGAGAGAGGAAGACCAGCATGGATTTCGAACCCACCGAGCGCCAGCTTTACTGGCGCAATCGCGTGCGCGATTTCATCGAGGCACATGTGCGCCCCAACATGAAGGTCTATGACCAGCAGGACCACGAGGGCGATCGCTGGAAGGTGCTCCCGATCGTCGAGGAAACCAAGGCCAAGGCCAAGGCGGCCGGCATCTGGAACCTGTTCATGCCCCCGCGCAACGACAGCCACCACCATGTCGACGATACCTTCGAATTCGAAGGGCCGGGCCTCACCAACCTCGAATACGCCCTGTGCGCCGAAGAAATGGGCCGCATCGGCTGGGCTAGCGAGGTGTTCAATTGCTCCGCGCCCGATACCGGCAACATGGAAGTGTTCCACCGCTATGGCACCCGCGAGCAGAAAGAGGCATGGCTGCGGCCGCTGATGAATGGCGAAGTGCGTTCGGCCTTCCTGATGACCGAGCCCTTCACCGCCTCGTCCGATGCCACCAACATCGAAACCCGGATCGAGCGGGACGGCGATCACTATGTGATCAACGGGCGCAAGTGGTGGTCTTCGGGCCTCGGCGATCCGCGGTGCAAGATCGCGATCCTGATGGGCAAGACCAACCCCGATGCCCAGCGCCACTCCCAGCAGTCGCAGATCCTGATGCCGATCGACACCCCCGGCGTGAACATCCTGCGCCACCTGTCGGTGTTCGGCTATGACGACGCCCCGCACGGCCACATGGAAGTCGAGATGGTCAACGTCCGCGTGCCGGCAGAAAACATCCTGCTGGGCGAAGGGCGCGGGTTCGAGATCGCGCAGGGCCGCCTCGGGCCGGGCCGCATCCACCACTGTATGCGCACCATCGGTGCCGCTGAAGAGGCGCTGGAGAAGATGTGCCGCCGCCTGCAGGAGCGTGAAGCTTTCGGCAAGCCGGTCTACAAGCATTCGGTCTGGGAAGAACGCGTGGCGCGCGCCCGCATCGATATCGACATGACCCGTCTGCTCTGCCTCAAGGCGGCCGACATGATGGACAAGGTCGGCAACAAGGCGGCCAAGCAGGAAATCGCGATGATCAAGGTGCAGGCCCCCAACATGGCGCTGCGGATCATCGACGATGCGATCCAGGCCCACGGCGGCGGCGGCGTGTCGGACGATTACGGTCTGGCCCGTTCTTACGCCAACCAACGCACGCTGCGCCTGGCTGACGGGCCGGACGAGGTCCACGCCCGTTCCATCGCGCACATGGAGTTCGCCAAGCACGCCCCGCGTCCCGGCCCCACGGCCAACGCCCTGCGCGGCGATCATGGCCGCGCGGTTGCCGAGCCGCAGAGCTACAGCTCGGGCGACATGGGCGTTGCTCGCTGAGGCACAGTTAGTTGATGAAATACACTCCGGGGGCGACTTTGAACAAAAGTCGCCTCCAATCCCAGCAAGCGGTCATTTTGTAGGAACCGCGCTGGGGCAATCCAACATTCGGGAAGAGGAACCCTATGGCCAAGGCCGCCATTCTTGAAGCACCCGGCGAGGGGCTCAAAATCGCCGAAGTCACCTATGCCGAGCCCGGCGCGCATGAGGTGCTGATCGACACCAAGGCCTGCGGACTGTGCCATTCGGATTTGCACTTCATCGACGGGCATTACCCCCACGCGCTCCCGGCGATTCCGGGGCATGAGGCGGCGGGTGTGGTGCGTGCGGTCGGCAGCGAAGTGCGCACGGTGAAGCCGGGCGATCATGTCGTCTCCTGCCTCAGTGCTTTCTGCGGCCACTGCGAATTCTGCGTCACCGGGCGCATGGCGCTGTGCCTTGGCGGGGACACCCGCCGCGCCAAGGGGGATGCCTCGCGCATTGCCTTTGCCGATGGTTCGCCGGTCAACCAGATGCTCAACCTGTCCGCGCTCAGCGAGCAGATGCTGATCCACGAGCACGCCTGCGTTTCCATCGACAAGGACATGCCGTTTGACCGCGCCGCCCTGCTCGGCTGCGCGGTGACGACCGGGGCCGGGACGATCTTCAACGCTTGCAAGGTCACGCCGGGCGAAACCGTGCTGGTGGTCGGCTGCGGCGGGGTTGGCCTTGCGGTCATCAACGCCGCCAAGATCGCGGGCGCGAGCAAAATCATCGCCGCCGATCCGCTCCCCGAAAAGCGCGCGCTGGCCGAGGTGCTGGGCGCAACCCACACGGTCGATGCCCTCGCGCCCGATGCCGCCAAGCAGATCATCGCGATCAGCGGCGGCGGGGTCGATTGGGGGATCGAGGCGGTGGGCCGTCAGGCCTCGGCCGATCTCGCCGTCGCCAGCCTCAAGCGCGGCGGCACGGCGGTGATCCTCGGCATGATGCCGCTCGATTGCAAGGTCGGGCTGTCGGCCTTTGACCTGCTCGGCGGCAAGAAGCTGATGGGCGCGCTGATGGGGATGAACCACTTCCCCGTCGATCTGCCGCGTCTGGTCGATTTCTACCTGCGCGGGCTGCTCGATCTCGACACGATCATCGCCGAGCGTATCCCGCTCGAAGCGGTGAACGAAGGCTTCAATACCATGCGCGCCGGGCATTCCGCGCGCACCGTGGTGGTGTTCGAGTGATGGACATTGATTTCGACAAGGAAATGGTCGGCACGGTCGCAGTGACCGAGAAGGACGCGCTCGACCTTGCTGCACTGACCGCATGGTTCGCAGCCAACGTCGAAGGCTTTGCCGGCCCGATCAGCTACACCAAGTTCAAGGGCGGACAATCGAACCCGACCTACCGGATCGACACGCCGGGCGCGTCCTACGTGCTGCGCCGCCAGCCGTTCGGCAAGCTGCTGCCGTCCGCACACGCGGTCGACCGCGAATATGCGGCGATGACCGCGGAGGTGATCGGATCGAAGTTCTTCGTGATGAGCATGGCCGATGGCCGCAGCTTGTGGAACGGCGCGCTGCCCGGCCTCACCCCTGACGAGCGCCGCGCGCATTACCACGCGCTGATCGACACCATGGCGGACCTGCACCTCAACGACCCGCAAGCCATCGGCATGGGCGATTACGGCAAGCCCACCGATTACTGCGCGCGCCAGATCGGGCGCTGGTCAAAGCAATACAAGCTCTCCGAAACCGAGCTGATGCCGGAGATGGAGCGGCTGATTGAATGGCTGCCGCAAACCATCCCGCCGCAGCACGGATCAAGCGTGGTGCATGGCGACTACCGGCTCGACAATGTGATCTTCCACAAGACCGAAGCCCGCATCATCGCGGTGCTCGATTGGGAGCTGTCGACGCTGGGCGATCCGATTGCCGATTTCAGCTACCTGATGCTCAACTGGCACAACCCCGCCGATGGCCGCGCGGGGCTGATGGGGCTGGATATCGAGGCGCTGGGCATTCCTTCGCAGGAAGAAGCGGTAGAACGCTACGTCGCGCGCACCGGCTTCCCCGTGCCGCCGATGGACTGGTACTTCGCCTATAACCTGTTCCGGCTTGCAGGCATCATGCAGGGCATCAAGAAGCGGGTGATCGACGGCACTGCCTCCAGCGCCCA